>NZ_JBEXKG010000005.1:0-124719 GCF_040609555.1 Streptomyces sp. NPDC004658 | reverse complement strand
CGCAGTGCGAGCGAGGGCTCGGTGAGCCAGGCGGCGGCGCGGGACGAGGACGCGGCGACGCGCAAGCAGGCCGCGACCGAGGGCGACGCCACCCGGGCGGCGGCGCAAGCACCCGCGGAAGGGCCGGCCGGCGAGGCCTCGGTGGCGCACGAACCCGGCCCGGCGCCCGCACCCGCCCGGCCGCGCCGCGCCCGCAGCGCCTCACAGGGCTCGGCCTCCCAGCGGGCGCAGGCGGCGCCGGAACCGACTCCGAAGGAGCGGACGCGGCCGGCGGAGCCTACGGGACCGGCGGAGCACGGGGGGCCGGCGGAACCTACGGCACCGACAGCGTCGGCGGAACCGGCAGAGGCGGCGGGACCGGCAGAGGCCACCCGTCCCGCCCGCCGGAGCACCGCCCCGCGCAGCTCGGACGCCCCGTGGCACCACGCCCGCCCCGCGTTCGGCGAACCGGAGCCCACTGCCGGACCCGGGCCGCGGAAGGAAGCCGAGCCGGAGCGGTCCGCGGAACGTGAGCCGCAGCCGCAGCCGGAACAGTCCGCGCAGCCGGTGTCGGGTGAGGAGCGGGCCCCGGAGCCCGGGCATGGGCGCGCGCCCGAGCCCCCGCAGGCAGCGGAGCCGGAGCCGGCGCGGGCAGTGGAGCCGGAGCCGGCGCATGCAGCGGAGCCGGAGCAGGCACGCGCCCCCGAGCCGCGCCCCGACGCTCCCGACGCCCCGGCGTCCGCCGCCGACGCGGCCACCCCCGACCGGACCACCCCCGACCCGACCACCCCCGACGACCCCGCAGGAGGCCCGCAGTGAACGGCGCGTTGGACGTCGCCCTGCGACTTGTGGTCGTCTTCGTCGTCTTCCTCACCTTCCCGCTGATCGTGGGCCAGACCGAGCACAAGGTGATGGCCCACATGCAGGGCCGCCTCGGCCCGATGTACGCGGGCGGCTTCCACGGCTGGGCCCAGCTCATCGCGGACGGCGTGAAGTTCGCGCAGAAGGAGGACGTGGTCCCGGCGGGCGCGGACCGCCGCGTCTTCCAGCTGGCCCCCGCCGTGGCCCTGCTGCCGTACCTCCTCGTCCTCCTCGCCATCCCCATCGGCCCGAGCGAGGGCGCCGTCGGCCAGGTCCTGGACGCCGGCGTGTTCTTCGTGCTCGCGGTGATGGGCGTCGGCGTCCTCGGCTCGCTGATGGCCGGCTGGGCCAGCGCGAACAAGTTCTCCCTGCTCGGCGGCCTGCGCACGGCCGCCCAGCTGCTCGCCTACGAACTCCCGATGCTGCTGGCGGCGGCCTCGGTCGCGATGGCGGCGGGCACCGTCTCCCTGCCCGGCATCGTGCACGCCTTCCACTGGTGGTGGCTGCCGTGGCAGATCGTCGGTGCGCTCGTCTTCTTCGTCGCCGGACTCGCCGAGCTGCAACGCCCGCCGTTCGACATGCCGGTCGCCGACTCGGAGATCATCTTCGGTGCGTACACCGAGTACACCGGCCTGCGCTTCGCCCTGTTCCTGCTGGCGGAGTACGCCGGCATCGTCGTCCTGTGCGGCCTGACCACCGTCCTCTTCCTGGGCGGCTGGCACGGCCCGTGGGGCGGCCAGGGCCTCGGCTGGGTCTGGACCCTGCTGAAGACCGCGATCCTCGCGTTCCTGGTCATCTGGCTCCGCGTGACCTACCCGCGGCTGCGCGAGGACCAGCTCCAGAAGCTCTCCTGGACCCTCCTCATCCCCCTCTCCCTCGCTCAGATCGCCCTCACCGGCATCGTCAAGGTGGTGATCAGCTAGCCATGGCTGTGCCGTCCCCGCCCTCCCGTCCCCGCATTCCCGGCAGCGGCCTCGCCAAGGGCCTGGCCGTCACGCTGCGCACGATGACGAGGAAACACGTCACCGAGCAGTACCCGGACGCCCTGCCCGAACTCCCGCCCCGCAGCCGTGGCGTGATCGGCCTGTTCGAGGAGAACTGCACGGTCTGCATGCTGTGCGCCCGCGAGTGCCCGGACTGGTGCATCTACATCGACTCCCACAAGGAGACGGTGCCGCCCGCCGCCCCGGGCGGCCGTGAGCGCAGCCGCAACGTCCTGGACCGGTTCGCGATCGACTTCTCCCTGTGCATGTACTGCGGTATCTGCATCGAGGTCTGCCCTTTCGACGCCCTGTTCTGGTCACCGGAGTTCGAGTACGCCGAGACCGACATCCGCGACCTCACCCACGAGCGGGACAAGCTCCGCGAGTGGATGTGGACCGTGCCGGCCCCGCCCGCCCTGGACCCTGGCGCGGAGGAGCCGAAGGAGATCGCCGCGGCCCGCAAGACCGCCGAGAAGCTGGCCGCCGCCCAGGCCGAGCCGGCAGAGCAGCGGGAGGGCGAGTCGTGACCCTCGCCGCCGCAACGGCCGCCGTGGCCGCCGCCGACCCGCACGGCTTCCTGTCCCCGACCGGCGTGGAGATCGCGTTCCTGCTCGTCGGCCTGGTCACCCTCGGGGCCGCACTGGTCACCGTCACCACCCGGCAGCTGGTGCACGCCGCCCTGTGGCTGGTGGTCGCGCTCGGCGGCCTCGCCGTGGAGTACCTGCTGCTCACGGCCGAGTTCATCGCCTGGGTGCAGGTCCTGATCTACGTCGGTTCCGTCGTCGTCCTCCTCCTGTTCGGCCTGATGCTCACCAAGGCCCCCATCGGCCGCTCCCCGGACGCCGACTCCGGCAACCGCTGGGCCGCCCTCACGGTCGCGGTCGCCGCCGCCGTCGCCCTCGTGTGGGTGGTCGTCGACGCCTTCCGGACCACCTGGATCGACCTGAACGGCCCGGCCGCCGGCACCACCGAGGTCACCGGCGCGAGCCTGTTCCGGCACTGGGTGCTGCCCTTCGAGGCCCTGTCCGTGCTGCTCCTCGCCGCGCTGGTCGGCGCGATCGTGCTCTCCCGCAAGGACAAGGCGGACGCCGCCGCGGCCCCGGTCCCCGGGAAGGAAGGCGCCCGCTGATGCACCTCGCCTATCCCGCCGTACTCTCCGCCCTCCTCTTCTGCACCGGCCTGTACGGCGTCCTCGCCCGCCGCAACGCGATCCTGGTCCTGATGTCGGTCGAGCTGATGCTCAACGCCGTCAACCTCAACCTGGTCGCCTTCGACGTCTGGCTCAGCCGCGCCGCGAAGGAGACCCTGCACTCCGGCCAGGCGCTGACCCTGTTCACCATCGCCATCGCCGCCGCCGAGATCGGCATCGGCCTGGCGATCGTGCTCGCCGTCTACCGCAACCGCGGCACCTCCGACATCGACAAGCTCCGCGACACCGCCGAGGGCCCCGAGGCCACGGGCCCCGACACCGGGGGCCCCGGCACCTCCGCGGCCGAGAAGGCTGAGGCCACCGCGTGACCACGACCACCCTCGCCGTCCTCGTCCCCCTCCTGCCGTTCCTCGGCGCCGCGGCCGGCCTGCTCCTCGGCCGCACCGCCCCCGGCTTCGTCCGTCCCCTCGCCGTGCTCCCTCCGCTGGCCTCCCTGGTGCTGGCCGCGCTGGTCGCCGCACGGCAGGGCGGCGGCACGGCCGTCGACGCCCACACCGAGCTGACGCCCACCGGGTCCGTGCCGATCGAGCTGGCCCTGCACATCGACGGATTCGCCGCGCTCGTCGCCGTCCTGGTCGCGTTCGTCGCGGCCTGCGTGCAGATCTACTCCACCGGCTACCTGCGGGACGACCCCCGCTACCCCTCGTACGCCGCTCTCGTCTCCCTGTTCACCTCCGCGATGCTCCTGGTCGTCTACTCGGGCGACCTGATCGTGCTGCTGGTCGGCTGGGAAGTCATGGGCATCTGCTCCTCCTTCCTGGTCGGCCACTACTGGGAGACCCCCGAGGCCCGCGCCGCCTCCCTGAAGGCCTTCCTGGTCACCAAGCTCGGCGACGTGCCGTTCCTGATCGGCCTGTTCGCGCTGGGCGCCGACGCCGGTTCTTTCCGCCTCACGCGCGTCCTCGGCGCCGTCGCGAGCGGCGGCATCGACCATCCCACGGTGATCGCGCTGCTGCTGCTCGCGGGCGTCGCGGGCAAGTCGGCGCAGTTCCCGCTGCACACCTGGCTCCCGGACGCGATGGCAGGCCCGACGCCCGTCTCCGCGCTGATCCACGCGGCGACGATGGTGGCCGCCGGCGTCTACTTCACCGCCCGTCTCCTCCCTCTCTTCGAGGCCTCGCAGGCCGCGATGGTGGTCCTCGCCGTCATGGCCGCCGTCACCATGGCCGGCTCCGGTCTCGCGGCGCTCGCCCAGGACGACATCAAGCGTGTCCTCGCCTACTCGACGATCGGCCAGCTCGGCTACATGACCGGCGCCCTCGCCGTCGGTGACCGCGGTGCCGCCGTCTTCCACCTCCTTTCGCACGGCGCCTTCAAGGCGCTGCTGTTCCTCGCGGCCGGCGTCGTCATCCACGCCGCCGGCACCAACTCGCTGGCCGCCATGTCCCGCATGCACGGCCTGCGCGACCGCATCCCGGACGCCTACTGGACGATGACCGTGGCGCTGCTCGCGCTCGCCGCGATCCCGCCGTTCAGCGGCTTCTTCTCCAAGGAGTCCGTCCTTCGCGCCGCCGAGCACGTGACCTCGGGCCACACCGAGCACGCCCCCGGCGCGGCCGGCTGGATCGTCCTCGTCGCCGGTCTGCTCACCGCCGTGCTCACCGCCGCGTACGCCACCCGGCTGTGGCTGCTGGCCTTCCGCGGCCGGGGCGCCGAGGCCCCCGACCACGGCCGTCAGCCGCTGACGATGACCGTGGTGCTCTGGGTCCTGGCGGTCCCCTCCCTCGCTCTGGGCGGGCTCGCCTACCGCGCGCTGCCCGGCTGGTTCGACGGCCGCGACCTGGCCCCGACCCTGCTCACCTCGGTCCTCGGCACGGGTCTCGCCCTGGTCGGCGGGCTGCTCACCTACGGCTGCTGGCAGCGCACCAGCCGGCTCGCCGTCCGGGTCCCGCTGGGCGCGGTCGCCGCCCACCCCGAGGAGGACGCCGGACTGGTCGAGGCCGAGGCCATCGCCACCCACGAGCCGGCCTACGGCGACATCGCCTACGCACCCGACCCGGCGGACCCGGCACGGCTGCTGCTCGGCCCCCTGCACCGGCACGCGGCCGCGGGCTTCCACCTGGACGCCGTGTACCGGGCGCTGTTCGTCCGCCCGGTCCAGGCCGGGGCGAGTCTCGTCCGGTTCCTCGACCGCGAGGTCGTCGACACCTACGTACACGGCGCCGCCGCCGTGCCCCGGCTGCTCGGGGCCGCCGTGCGGCGGGCGCAGACCGGCAATGTGCAGACCTATGTGAGCGCGCTGCTCGCCGGCACCGTCGTCCTGGCGGTCGCCGTCCTCCTCGTCGCCACGGGAGTGTGAGCAGGCGTGATCGATATCAACGAGTCCGTGATGCAGTTCCTTCTGGCATTCGTCGTCGTCGGCCCGCTCCTCGGCGCCGCCGCCGCTCTCCTCCCGGCCCCGCCCGGACTGAAGGGGAAGTCGCCCGGGCAGGCCGTGCTGCGGCACGGTGTGACCGTGACCGGCGCCGTCCTCGTCGCCGCGATCGTCCTCGCGCTCGGCTTCGACCACGGCCACCCGTCGACGATGCAGGCCACGACCGACATCAGCTGGATCCCCGCGCTCGACGTGCGGATCCACCTCGGGATCGACGGCATCTCCCTCCCCCTTCTGGTGCTGACCGCGCTGCTGACCTTCCTCTGCGCGCTCTACTCCTACTTCAAGCCGCCGTCGGGGCCGTCCCCGAAGGCGTTCGTCGCCCTGCTGCTCCTGCTGGAGTCCGGCACCCTCGCGACCTTCGCCGTCCTCGACCTGCTGCTGTTCTTCCTCGCGTTCGAGATGGTGCTCATCCCGATGTACTTCCTCATCGCCCGCTGGGGCGGCGAGGGCCGGACCCGCGCCGCGTGGAAGTTCATCCTGTTCACGCTGCTCGGCTCCGTCGTCATGCTGCTCGGCCTGCTCCTGATCGGACTCAAGGCGGGCACCTTCGACATGGTGGCACTCGCCACTGACAACGGCCGGTCACTGACCGCGTCCGTGCAGGTCGTCGCCGTCCTGGCGATCGGGATCGGGCTCGCGGTGAAGGCGCCGATGTGGCCGCTGCACAGCTGGCTGCCCGACGCCCACACCGCCGCGCCGACCGTCGGCTCGGTCCTGCTGGCGGGTGTCCTGCTGAAGATGGGCACCTACGGTTTCGTCCGGATCCTGCTGCCGGTCGCGCCGCACGGCTTCCACACCTTCGCGCCGTACCTCGCGGCGTTCGCCGTCGTCGGGATCATCTACGGGTCCCTCGCCTGCCTGGCCCTGGCCAAGCGCGGCGCGAAGGGCGACCTCAAGCGCCTGATCGCCTACTCCTCCGTCGGCCACATGGGCTTCGTCCTGCTGGGCATCGCCACCATGACCCCGACCGGCGTGAACGGCGCCCTGTTCGCCAACATCGCCCACGGCCTCATCACCGGCCTGCTGTTCTTCCTGGTCGGCGCGCTGAAGGACCGCACCGGCAGCACCGACCTCGACACCCTCGCCGAGAAGACCGGCGCCGCCCTGTACGGCAGGGCCCCGCGCCTCGGCGGCCTGCTCGCCTTCGGTGCCGTCGCCTCCCTCGGCCTGCCCGGACTCGCCGGGTTCTGGGGGGAGATGCTGGCCCTGTTCGGCTCCTTCCGACCCGCCGCCGGCCTCAGCCGCCCCGCCTTCCTCACCTTCCTGGCGATCGGCGCGTTCGGCACCCTGCTGACCGCCGCGTACATGCTGATCGTGGTCCGCCGTGTCTGCATGGGCGGCGCGGAGCGGGAGGTGCCGAAGCTCGCCGACGTCCACGGGTACGAGTTCGCGGCCTGGACCCCGCTCGTCACCCTCACCGTCCTCGCCGGACTGTGGCCGAAGGCCCTGCTCGGCCTGACCGACCCGGCCGTGCAGCAGCTCCTCGCAGGAGGCACCCGATGAGCGCCCAGCCGCTTGCCGAGTCGCTGGTCCAGTCCGTCGACTGGCTCGCGATCGCCCCGCCCACCCTCACGGCCGTCGTGGCACTCGCCGTCCTCGTCGCCGACCTGTTCCTGCCGGAGCCCCGCAAGGCCCTGCTCGGCTGGATCTCGGTCGCGGGCCTCGCCGCGGCCACCCTGCTGCTCCTGCCCCTCCTGGACGGCGACCGCAGCACCTTCTGCCTCAGCGGTCCCGCGCGCGCGTGCAGCTACACCGCCGACCACTTCACCCTCGTCATCCAGTTCCTCGTCCTCGGCGGCGCCCTGCTGGCGGCCCTGCTCTCCGTCACCCACCTGGACGACGAGCGGCGGCGCGTCCCCGCCGGCGAGTTCTGGTTCCTGCTGCTGTCCTCCGCGGCCGGGGCCGCCCTGCTGCCCGCCTCCCGGGACCTGGCCACCCTGATCGTCGCCCTGGAGGTCGCCTCCCTGCCGGCCTTCGCCCTCGTCGGCATCCGGCACGGCGACAAGCGCTCCTCCGAGGCCGCCCTGAAGTTCTTCCTGTCCTCGGTCACCGCCACGGCGGTCAGCCTGATGGGCATCAGCTTCGTCTACGCCTCCACCGGCACCCTCTACCTCACCCAGGTCGCCCAGCGCCTCCCGCACGTCGACGGACAACTGCACACCCTCGCCCAGACCGGCGTCGTCCTCACCCTCGTCGGCTTCGCCTTCAAGACGGCCGCCGTGCCCTTCCACTTCTGGGTGCCCGACACCTACGTGGGCGCGCCCCTGCCCGTCGCCGCCTACCTGTCCGTCGTCGGCAAGGCCGTCGGCTTCTCCGGCCTGATCCTCGTCACGGTCGTCGCGTTCCCGTCGTACGCCGACGTCTGGGGGCCCGCGCTCGCCGCCCTGGCCGCCCTCACCATGACCGTCGGCAACGTCGCCGCCCTGCGCCAGCACGCCACGCGCGCGTACAGCGCCGTACGGCTGCTCGCGTGGTCCTCCGTCGGCCAGGCCGGCTACCTGCTGGTGCCGATCGCCGCCGCCGGATACACCAAGGACGCCCAGAAGGCGATCGGCTCCACGGTCGCGTACGCCCTGATGTACGCCGCCGTGAACCTCGGCGCGTTCGCGGTGGCCGTCCTGGTGGGCCGCGGCCGCGCCCTGAACCGGATCAGCGACTACCGGGGCCTGTACGCCACCAACCCGCTCAGCGCACTCCTGCTGGCCTTCTTCCTGCTGTGCCTGGCCGGGCTGCCACCGGGCGTCATCGGCCTGTTCGCCAAGGTCACCGTGTTCTCGGCGGCTGTCGACGCGGGCCTCGGCTGGCTCGCCGTCGTCATGGCCGTCAACGTCGTGATCGCCCTGTTCTACTACCTCCAGTGGACGGCCCTGCTGTTCCGCGCGCCCGAGGGCGAGCCCGCCCGGCACCGCGTCCCGGCGCCCGTCACGGCCGCCCTCGCCCTCACCGGAGTCCTCGGCGTCGCCCTCTCCGGAGCGCCCCAGCTGGTCCTCCGCTTCGCGTCCGGCGGACTGTTCTGAGGAGTCGCCACGCGCGTGTGGGGCACCCGTGCCGGCACGCGCGCGTGGCCGAACCCGCACGTCACCCGTCCGGCCGCCGCGCACCGCCGTACGCACCGGGGAACTCGTGACCGCCGCCTGGCGTTGTCATCAGCGGGAGGGTCCACTGGATCAGAGTGTTCCCCAGCTGCACGACTTGGAGGGCGCACCGTGCACCGCCGGCACAACGGGCTCAGGACCGCCGTACTCCTCGGGGGGCTGTCCGCACTCATCATCGTCATCGGCAGCTTCTTCGGCCGCGCGGGACTCGTCATCGCGGTCCTGGTGGCTCTGGGCACGAACGCGTACGCGTACTGGAACAGCGACAAGCTGGCGCTGCGCGCGATGCGCGCCCGACCGGTCAGCGAGTTCGAGGCGCCGGCGCTGTACCGGATGGTGCGGGAACTGTCCACGCAGGCCCGCCAGCCCATGCCCCGGCTGTACATCTCCCCGACGGAGGCCCCGAACGCCTTCGCCACGGGCCGCAACCCGCGCAACGCGGCCGTGTGCTGCACCGAGGGCATCCTGCGCCTGCTGGACGAGCGCGAGCTGCGCGGCGTCATCGGCCACGAACTGAGCCACGTCTACAACCGGGACATCCTGATCTCCTCGGTCGCCGGCGCGCTCGCCTCGGTGATCATGTTCCTGGTCAACTTCGCCTGGCTGATCCCGGTCGGCCGCTCGGACGACGACGACGGCCCCGGCCTGTTCGGCATGCTGCTGATCATGATCCTCGGCCCGCTCGCCGCCACCCTGATCCAGCTGGCCATCAGCCGCTCCCGGGAGTACGAGGCGGACGCCTCCGGTGCCCAGCTCACCGGCGACCCGCTCGCCCTGGCCGGTGCGCTGCGCAAGCTGGAGGTGGGCACGCAGCAGCTGCCGCTGCCCCCCGAGCCCCGGATCGAGACGGCGAGCCACATGATGATCGCCAATCCTTTCCGCCCGGGCCAGGGACTGTCCAGGATGTTTTCCACCCACCCGCCGATGGCGGAGCGTATCTCCCGGCTCGAAAAGATGGCGGGCGGCCACCGGTGAAGACGGTGTTCGTCGTTTCGGTGACCGTTGTTTCGGTGGCCGTTGTTTCCGGGTCGGCAAGCCGCGCGAATTCCTGAGGCTGTCCGGGGGAAAACGCGGAGGCTGCCGCGCGCCTAAGGATTGCCCATGGCCCGCCGTCGTCATCCTGTCGTCTGAGAATGCGGCACCAGGGACGACGAAAGGTTGGCCGAGTGAAGTTCAGCAAGCGGTTCGCCACGATCAGTACCGCCGCGATCACGGTGGTGCTCTTCAGCGCCGGTGGCGCGCAGGCTCAGGGCGACGGAGGGCTCCTGTCCCGCCTGGGCGTCACGTCGCTGCTCCAGGCCCCCTACCGCGGGGCGCAGGGAGGAACCGACACGCAGAGCACGACGAACACGACCACCAAAAACAACACCAACAATAATAACAACAATAACGCCGGTGGGGTGAACAACAACAACAATAACAACAACAACGGGGACAGGAACACGAATAACAACACGAACAACAACAACATCCTCACCGGAACCCAGGCGCAGGGTGGTGGGGGACTCCTCTCGCTTCTGGGAATCCCGCCGCTCCTGCAGATCTGCAATCCGACGGGGCAGGCCGCGCAGGGGAACAACACCTTCACCGGAAGCCAGAACCTCAACTGCAAATTCAGTTGAGGTGACACATCCGTCGCGGAGCGCTATCCGCGCTCGGGACGGTGGAGCTTGCGGGCGGCTTCGTGACGGGTGTGCACGTTGAGCTTGGTCAGTACGGCGCCCACGTGATGCCCCGCGGTCTTGGGACTGATGTAGAGGCGGGCGGCGATCTCGGCGTCCGAGAGGCCCTCGTCCAGCAGTTTCAGGACGTCCATCTCCCGGTTGGTGAGCCGGTACGGATTGGCCCGGGTGGCCGGCCGCGGACCTCGCCGGACCGGGCGGACACCGCGGGCACGCATCAAAGAGCGGGCGCGAGCCACGGCCGGCCGGGCGCCGAGGCTCTCGAAGGCGGTCAGGGCCTGGCGCAGCGCGGATGCGTCACCGGACAGACGGGCCAGCGCGGCGTCGTACGGGCAACCGAGCCCGTCCCACCGCGCCGCGGCGCCGGCCCAGTCGCCGGCCAGTTCCAGCGCGTACGGTCCGGCCGCCGGGACCCGCGGAGGCTCTCCTCCGGCACGGCGGATCCAACAGGCCAGGGGACCGGACAGCCAGGGATGGGTACGGTTCGCCAGCGCGGCCAGACCGCGCCGGCCGTCGGCCCGGACCTGCTCGTGATCACCGGCCAGCCAGGCCGCCTCCACCCGGGCCTCCCACCCCAGGCCGGTGTCCAGCAGGCACCCCTGATCGACCAGACTCGCCGCTTCGTCCAGCGGCGGCCACACCTCGGGCCTGCCCTTGCGGGCCCTGGCGAGGCCCAGCACGGTCAGCGCCAGGGCCCGGGCGAGCGGTGGCGAGCCGGGGTGGGACAGGATCCTCTCCGAGACATCGGCGGCCTGCGGCCACAGGCCCCGGTGGAGCAGCCCCCAACTGCCCCAGGCCCGCGCGCCCAGCAGGTAGGCCGGCAGGCCGCGATCGAGGCAGTAGGTCTCCGCCCGGCTCACGGCCGCGGTCGACCGGGCGGTGTCCCGCCGCAACGCGGCCAGCCAGCACATGATGAGCGTCATGAAGCCCGTGTCCAGCGGCAGATCCCGCGCCCTCGCGTCGGACACGGCCTGCTCGCAGTCCTCCCAGCCGTGCCCTTCGCTCAGCATGCGTGCCGCCGCCGCATGGAAGCGCGCCTGGACGCGCACTCCCGCATCGCCGGAGCGCTCACCCAGCGTGATCGCCTTCTCGGCGTAGGCGGCGACCGCCGCCACGCCCTCGTGTTCGTAGCAGGCCAGCTGACAGAGGTTCAGGTACGCCCGCGCCAGCTCCCGGCCCGGTGCCAGCCCCGCCAGCACCCGCACCGCGTCCAGGCCGGTCTGCCTGGCCTCGGCGGTCCGGCCGGCCGGCCGCAACCAGCAGGACAGCCAGCGCAGGTCGTCCCCTTCCCGCAACCGGTCGCCGAGGGCGCGGCGCAACCTCACCGCCGTACGGCACGAAGTGATCCCCTCGTCCAGCTGGCTGGACAGGAGACAGGCCTGGGAATGGCCCTCCAGCAGAGAGATCTGCTGTTCGGGCGGCAGCCGGTCGGCGTACCGCAGGGCACGGGCGTACTGGGCGGCGGCTTCCCGGTGCGAGCCCAGCGCGGCGGCCTGGACGGCCGCTGCGGGCGCGTACTCCAGCACGGCGGCAGGATCTCCGGCGCCGTCGGCATGATCCGCCAGCAGCGGCAGATCCTCCGTGGAGACCGGGGCGGACCGCATCGCCGCCAGCACCTGCCGGTGGACCCGCAGACGGTAGGCGGCGGGTACGGCTTCCAGCACCGCCAGCCGGGTCAGCTCGTGGCGGAACTCCGTCACCCGCCCGTGGGTCCGCACGATTCCGCGGGCCGCGGCCTCCTCGAGTGCCTCCTCCGGTGTCGGCAGGATGCCGGCCAGCAGGGGCAGCGGGACCCGGGTCCCCAGGACGGCGAGGACGTCGACCACCTTGCGCGCCGCGCCCGAAAGGCCCGCCAGGCGGCCGGCGACGGCCTCGCGCACCGTGGCGGGGATGGGCTCGGCGGGCGCGGCCAGGATCTCGGCGACCATGAAGGGGTTGCCGGTGGACAGGCGGTACACCTGCTCGGTGTCCACGGTGCGCCCTCTGGCCAGTCGGGCGACGGCCTCACGGCTCAAGGGGGCGAGATCATGGCGGTACACCCACGGGTAGCCGGCCAGGGTGCCGAGGAGGGCGGTCAGGCCGTGGGTGCGGCCGATCTCGTCGTCACGGTACGTGGCCAGAACCAGCGCCGGAACGCTCGGCAGGCGCCGGGCCAGGTACCGCAGCAGGTCCATCGTGGCCTCGTCGGCCCAGTGGATGTCCTCGACGACCAGCAGGCTGGGGTAGGCGCTCAGGTCGGCGAGCAGGCAGTCGTAGACCTCGTCGGCACGGCGGTTGCCGGTCAGCGTGCCCGTCAGGGCGGTGCGCACCTCCTGGCCCAAGCGCGGAGCCAGGTCCAGCACAGGGCCCAGGGGACGGGGTGTGGCGAGCGGGTCGCAGGCGCCGATCACGACCCGTACGTGGGGGTCGGCCAGCTGGGCCAGACGGTGGACGACGGCGGTCTTACCGATGCCGGCCTCGCCGCGGACAAGGGCCAGGCGCCCAGGGCCACTCACGGCTGCCTTCAGGTGACCGGCGAGGTCCTGTAGCACGGCCTCTCGCTCTAGAAGGTCCATCACCGGCCAGTTTCCCCCCGCGCCGGGAGTCGCGCAAAAGATCCAGACCGATCAAGACCCTTGGGCGCGTGGGGCATTCGCGTGGGGCATTCGCGTGGGGCATTGTCGTGGGCGGCCGGGCGGGACGTGGGGTGTGCCGGGGTAGGGGGTGGGGTGCTCCGGGTGGAACTTGGGGCGCTCACCCGATGTGCCCGCCGACCACGGCTGGGCATGCTGGCCGAAGAGTGTCAGACCCGGTATCCGAGTTCGCGGCACCGGCGTTCCGCGCTGAGCGCTTCACCTGCCTGTGCGAACAGCTCTGACGGGGCATTGCCACGGCGGATGCCTTTCACCACCGAAATGGGCTGCGAGCCGGGACGCCCATGCCCGCGGAAAGGAAACATCATGGCGAAAAAGTACGCCAAGCGCGCGGCTGTGATAGCCGCGTCGGCGGCTCTGGCTGCGGGAGGCGCCCTGGCGCCGTCGAGCGCCTTTGCCGCCCCGACACCCACCGGAATCCACGCGATGGCGCCGAGCGATAACGGCGGGAACAACAACAATAACAACAACAACGGCGGAGGCGGAAACAACAACAACAACAATAACAACAACAACGGCAGGGGCGGGAACAACAACAACAATAACAACAACAACGGTAGGGGAGGCAACAACAACAACAATAACAACAACAACAGCGGTAGGGGCGGTCACCACAACAACAACAACAATAACAATAACAACGGTAGGGGAGGCAACAACAACAATAACAACAATAACAACAACGGCGGAGGCGGGAACAACAACAACAATAACAACAACAACGGCGGGGGCGGAAACAACAACAATAACAACAACAATAACGGCGGAGGTGCGAACAATAACAACAACAATAACAACAACGGCGGAGGTGGGAACAACAACAATAACAACAATAACAACGGCGGAGGCGGAAACAACAACAACAATAACAACAACAACGGCGGGGGCGGGAACAACAACAACAATAACAACAACGGCTGAACTTGAGAGTTCGGCGGCCGGGTGTCCGAAGTTCCCTGGCCGCCGGGCTGTCGCGTACGAGCCCTGTGGTGCTCCCTCTGCCTGTGGCTATCCGGTGATGAAAATGCAGAAAGCGACCCTGTGCAGGGGCGGTCTCGCGGTGGCGGCGACCTGCTGCATGACGCTGGGTGTGTGGGGCGCCCCCACAAGCGGAGCAAGCGGCTCAGCTGCGCAGTCGACGACTCGGTGCTATGCGGCGCGGAGCAATCCGGGCGACGTCGTGTGCTACCGAAATTCCTGGAAGGCGGAATTCAGGCACGGCGAAATGGTCTACGTGCCCTTTCTCGTCCAGGTTCCCAAGCCTTCGCATCCTCCGTCCGTGACTCTCGTCGACAGCCTGAATGAAGTCCGCCCGGGCAAGACGCCGTGAGCGTGAATCACGTTGGCTGGAAATCAGTACCCGCCGTGGCCGCCCGGGGTGTCACATCCGCCGTCCCCCCAGACCTCGTCACAGCCGCGGTTCGACTGGTGGGAATATGCGGAGGCATGAGTCGGAGCTGCCGCCGAAGCGGTTTCCGTCGCGCCCAGCGCGACACCGCCGGCCAGCAGGAGGCCGAGTAAGAAGACTCTGAAGCAACGCTTTGAATACCACACGATGCCATTGTCGGACACCCTCGGGGGCGGCTCCAGTCGAACCGCGGCGCGGGAAAGCCGGGGTGAAGAGGCGGGCGAGTTCAGCGTCCGCCGAACGCCTGATCCGTCGGTACGACCTCCTGTCCCAGCGGCATGAGCGAGAGCGGAATGAGCTTCAGGTTCGCCCAGCCGAACGGAATGCCGATGATCGACAGGAACAGAGGGATGCTCGTGATCAGGTGGGCGAGTGCGAGCCACCAGCCCGCGAAGACGATCCAGATGACGTTGCCGACGAACGACGGCGCCCCAGCACCGGGCCGCTGCACGGTGGTACGCCCGAAGGGCCAGAGCACGAACCCGGCGATGCGCAGTGACGCGATCCCGAACGGGATGGTGACGATCAGGATGAAGCAGATCAGCGCGGCGACCAGGTAACCGATCGCCATCCACAGCCCGCAGAAGACGAGCCACAGGATGTTGAGCAGCAGGTTGAACACCTTCATGACCGGTACCTCTCCAGGCAGCTCGATCGGCGTGCCCGCTGCTGCCAGTATCAGCGGATCACGCGTTCAGGAGGAAGTCAGGAGGAAGTCAGGAGGAAGTCAGGAGGAAGTGGAGCGCCCTTGAGGCGAAGCGCGCGCTCCGGCCGGGCGCCGGCGGGGCCGCGCTCGGTGGTACCCGGAGCCGGTGGGGCGCACACCCGCGTACGTCACCCCGGATTGCGCCCCGCCCACCACCGCCGTACGCCATAGGCCGCCACGCCCGCCGCGAGTACGCCGGCGCCCACGGACACCGAGGCCGCGGGCAGTGCGAAAGCCAGCGTGGCGCAGCCCAGCAGGCCGACCGCGGGCACCACACGGGAGCGCGGGGCCGGGCTCAGCGTCCAGGCCGAGGCGTTCGCGACGGCGTAGTAGGCGAGCACACCGAAGGACGAGAAGCCGATCGCGCCGCGCAAGTCCACCGTCGCGGCCAGTACCGCGACCACGGCGCCCACGGCCAGTTCCGCCCGGTGCGGCACCCGGAAGCGCGGGTGCACGGCCGCCAGCGCGCCCGGCAGGTGCCCGTCCCGTGCCATGGCGAGCGTCGTGCGGGAGACCCCGAGGATCAGCGCGAGCAGTGAGCCCAGCGCGGCCACCGCCGCCCCGGCCCGCACCACGGGCACGAGCCCCGGCACCCCGGCCGCCCGGACCGCGTCGGCCAGGGGTGCCGCCGCCTGCCCGAGCCGGCCCGCGCCGAGGACGCCGAGCACCGCGACGGCCACGCACGCGTACACCACGAGAGCGATGCCCAGGGCCAGCGGGATCGCCCGCGGAATCGTCCGTGCCGGATCGCGCACCTCCTCGCCGAGGGTGGCGATCCGCGCGTACCCGGCGAAGGCGAAGAACAGCAGCCCCGCCGCCTGGAGCACCCCGTCCGCACCTGACGACAGCCCGATGTCCAGCCGCCCGGCGTCGGCCCGCCCCGAGGCCAGGCACACCACGACCACGGCGGCGAGAACGGCCAGGACGACGGCCACGATCGCCCGGGTCAGCCACGCCGACTTCTGGATGCCGCCGTAGTTCACGGCGGTCAGGGACACCACCGCCGCGACCGCCACCGCGTGCGCCTGACCCGGCCACACATAGGCGCCCACCGTGAGGGCCATGGCGGCGCAGGACGCCGTCTTGCCGACCACGAAGGCCCAGCCGGCCAGGTATCCCCAGAAGGCGCCCAGCCGCTCCCTGCCGTACACGTACGTGCCGCCCGAGGCCGGATAGCGGGCGGCGAGCCGCGCCGAGGACATGGCGTTGCAGTAGGCCACCACGGCGGCGAGGCCGAGGCCGGGAAGCAGCCCGGACCCTGCCGCGCGCGCGGCAGGTCCCAGGGCCGAGAAGACACCGGCGCCGATCATCGAACCGAGGCCGACGACCACGGCGTCCCGCACCCCCAGAGTCCGGCGCAGCCCGGCATCGGCACCTGTCATGCGCCGCACCCTACTGAGCGGGGCAACCGGCGGGTGGATTCGTGACGTCCTCTTCATCGACACGGCACGAACACGCGCGCGACGCGCAGCGGTCCGGGAGCGACAACTCTCAGGGAACCGACAGCGCGGACACAGCGCGGAAGGGCAGGTTCACGGCATGAGCATCATCGGTTGGATCATCCTGGGACTGCTGGCCGGAGCCATCGCCAAGGTCCTCCTGCCCGGACGCGACCCCGGCGGCTTCATCGGTACGACCCTCATCGGCATCGCGGGCGCGTTCATCGGTGGCTGGATCTCGGCCCGCTGGCTGGACCACCCCATCAGCAAGCACTTCTACGACGGCGCCACCTGGGCGGCGGCCATCGGCGGCTCGCTGGTGCTGCTGATCGTCTACCGGCTCCTGTTCGGCAACTCACGCGACTGAGAGCGCGGCGCGGCGGCACGCGAGGTACGGCGGCACGCGACGTGCGGCAGTACGTCGCGGCACGGCGATGCGCGAGGGTGGGCACCGCACCGTACGGTTCCGCACCGTGCCCCGCGGGGCGCCCACCCCTGCCCTTCCTACCGGTAGTTCACGAACTGCAGCGCGAAGTCGAAGTCCTTGCCCTTCAGGAGGGCGATGACGGTCTGGAGGTCGTCGCGGCTCTTGGAGCTGACGCGCAGCTCGTCGCCCTGGACCTGCGCTTTCACACCCTTGGGACCCTCGTCCCGGATGATCTTCGCCACCTTCTTCGCGTTCTCCTGGGAGATGCCCTCCTGGATCGTCGCGAAGATCTTGTACTCCTTGCCGGAGAGCTGCGGCTCGCCCGCTTCCAGTGCCTTCAGCGAGATGCCGCGCTTGATGAGCTTCGACTGGAAGACGTCGAGGACAGCCTTCACCCGGTCCTCGGAGTTCGCCTCCATGAGGATCTTGTCACCGGACCACGAGATCGAGGCCCCCACGCCCTTGAAGTCGTAGCGCTGCGAGATCTCCTTGGCGGCCTGGTTGAGGGCGTTGTCGACCTCCTGCCGCTCGACCTTCGAGACGATGTCGAAACTGGAGTCGGCCATGTCCTGTGGCTCCTTGTATCGGGGTGCGTATCGGATGCGTGCCGGCGTGCGCGGCGGCGACCGCCGGGCCCGGTGGAGTACCGGGCCGCATCCGCACCAGCCTAGCCACCCCGCGCCCCGCCGGGTGGAGATCAATCGGGTGGCGAAGCACCCCCGGGCATCGGGTATTGTTTACGTCGTTGCCGGGGAACACCGCCGAAAGCGGGTTCGAACGGCAGCGTTACCCGGCGGTGTGCCCGAGCGGCCAAAGGGAGCAGACTGTAAATCTGCCGGCTCAGCCTTCCCAGGTTCGAATCCTGGCGCCGCCACACGGGAAACAAGGCCCCGTGATCTGCGAGAGCAGGTCACGGGGCCTTTGTCGTTGTCTCCGGACGCCGCTCGCGGGATAGGCCTACCGCTGGTCGCGCTCCGGCCCCGCATCTCACTAGAATCGAACGTGTGAACGAGGACCGTCCGCTGACGCGTCTCGACATGCTGCGCTTCGCCCGCCGCGTCGTCGAACACCAGGCCGCCAGGCAACTCGCCCTGATGGACCGGTGGATCGCCGACGAGGAACGCCGGGAGGCCGAGCGGCGGCGCCGCATCGGCGCCCGGCAGGCCGCGGAGTGGGCCATCGAGCGCGGCCTCAACGGCCGGAGCCCGGTGTACGTCCACGTCGGCGGCTGTACGGGCGCCGGCGGGCGGACCAGGGGCGTCGGCCGGGAGCAGGCGGTACGAGCCCTCACCGAAGAAGGAGTCCCCGCGTGCCCGCTGTGCCGACCGGACACCGCGCTGGGGATTCTCGAATGACCGGCCCGGGTGCGGGCCCGGCCGGTCCGGATGATGCTGGAGCCATGGCCGGGAAACGTCCCATCATCGTGCACCTGCCGTCCCCGACCGGCGGTCGCCGGGTGCGGGTGGACGGCGAGATCCTCGGCCTCGCGCACAACGTGCGGGACCTGGTGGAGTTCCTGCGCCGGGCGGGGCTGGAGATCGAACCGGAGGAGGTGGCCGACTCGCCGCTGATCGACTGGCGCGGAGTGGGCCCCGACCGGTGGGAGGCGGAGACCCGGACCTGATCACGCAGTCGCCGTCGCCCGCGAGAGGTGCGTGAACCGCCCGCTCGGGCACACTGACGGCATGTCCTCCCGACGCAGAACCTGCCCCGTGTGCCACCGCGACATCGCCGTCGTCGCGGGCCGCTTCGCACGGCACGACCCGCCCGGGGCGCGGGAGAACGGGGAACTCGTCTCCTGCGCCGGGTCGCGGCAGCCGGCGCAACTCGGGGCGGTTCAACCGTCTCTGGACGGCTACGCCGTGCCGGACTTCCCCGGGCAGCTGCCGCTGTTCTGAGCCCTGACGGGCCGACAGCGGACGGGCGGCACTTCCCTACGACTCGTCAGCAGGGCGCGCGAGGAAGGAGCGAGGCGGACTCGACCGGTCAACGGCCGGCGGCCCGGCTCAGTTCCCGGCCACCGACTTCACCGCGACCGACACCGGCGTCGAACCGCTGATCAGCTCCAGCGTGAGACCGGCCGTCGCCGGCGTGTCCACCAGCTCCGCGAGAACCGTTGCCACGTCGTCCCGGGGGACCGAACCGCGCCCCGTGTGCGCCTCCAGCCGGACCAGGCCGGTGCCCGCGTCGTCGGTCAGCGCGCCCGGGCGCAGGATCGTCCAGTCCAGCGCCTCCTGCCGGGTGACGTAGGCGTCGGCCTCGCCCTTGGCCCGCAGGTACACGTCGAAGACGTCGTCCCCCCGGTGCGCGGGATCCGCGCCCATCGAGGACACCACCACGAAGCGGCGCACGCGCGCGCGTACGGCCGCGTCCGCGAACAGCACCGCCGCGCCCCTGTCCACCGTGTCCTTGCGGGCCGCGCCGCTGCCCGGTCCCGCGCCGGCCGCGAACACCGCCGCGTCAGCGCCCTGGAGGTGCGCCGCGACCTCCTCCACCGAGGCGGACTCCAGGTCGAGCAGGACCGGCTCGGCTCCGGCCGCGCGCAGATCGTCGCCCTGCTCGGCTCTGCGGATGATGCCCGCGACCTCGTCCCCGCGCGCGGAGAGCAGGCGCTCCAGCCGCAGCGCGATCTGACCATGACCCCCAGCGATGACAATGCGCATGAAACCGACCGTACGCCCGAACAGCCGCATCCGCCGCACAAGTCGACCGCCGCGTGCGAAGCCACCCGAAGGCGCCTCGCGCCCCGGGCGCCCGCGCACTCCCGGACGCTCGCAAGCGCGGGCCCGGTGTGCCCGCGCGCTCGGGTGCCGGTGCGCGGACGGGGCTGTACCGCGCGGTGGGCACCACACGCCGACGCCTCTCCGCAGAGCAGCAATCCTCAAGCGCGCGCCCGCGGGCACCGCCTCACCACCTCGCACCTCCGCACCACCCCGAAGCCCCCTTCACCACCCCGAAGCCCCGTGCGCCCCACTCCGGCGGGGTCCCGCAACCCCGGCCCGCTGCCCTCGCCGACCCCGTTCACGACAGCTCCCCCCGCCCCTGACGCGGCAGGCCCAGTTCCGCTGCCGCCGCCGAGTTGCAGTACTCGCGGACGGCGCTCGTGCGGGCCACCACTCGGCCGCGGTGCACGACGATCCGGCTGTAGGCCAGGGACAGCGCGCCGGAGAGGTGGTCGCCGCGTACGGCCAGCAGTTCGGCCGGGAAGCCCGCTTCCACACGGACCTCCGGCAGACCCAGCACCGCACGTGCCGAGGCGCTCACGGCGTCGTAGGCGTCCTCGGGGCGCAGGCCGTGGGCGGAGGCGAGGAGGTAGGCGGCCTCCAGCGGGTCGCCGCGGCCGACGGGGTTCGAGACGTCACGCAGGGCGCCGCTGCCGGCCGCCACCCGCACCCCGGCCGCGCGCAGCAGCCGTACCGGCGCCGTGCCCCGCCGGTCCGTGCCGCCGCAGCCGCCCTGGGGCAGGCACACGACCGTCACGCCGGCCGCCGCGAGCTGGTCGGCGACGCGGGAGGCGGCGTCGGCGGGCAGGCGCGCGAGACCGGCGCACGGTCCGATCGTCACGCCGGGGCGCAGGCCCCCCGCCATGGCCGCGAGCCGGGAGAGCCGGGCCGGGTCGGCGGCGTCCGTGTGCAGGTCCACCGGGCAGCCGTGTTCGGAGGCGACCTCCAGGACCGTCTCCACGTAGCCGGTGGGATCCGGGTCCAGGTCCGGGCAACCGCCCACCACACCGGCACCCATCTTCACCGCGTCCCGCAGCATCGCGAGCCCGTCGGCCCCGGCCACCCCGGTCAGCAGCCGTGGCATCGCGACCGCCGTCAGCTCCGCCAGGCCCCGCAACGACCGCCGCGCCTGCAGAACGGCGCCCAGCGCGCCGAGCCCCGGCACGTCGCCCACGCGCACGTGCGCGCGTACCGCCGTCGCCCCGTGCCCGAGCTGGAGCAGGGCCGCCTCCGTGGCCCGGCGCTGGACGTCCTCGGGGGCGTACGACGCGGGGCCGGGGCGTTCGGCGGACAGGGCGGTGTCGCCGTGGGCGTGCGGTTCGGCCGGCGCCGGCAGGAGCAGATAGCCGCTCAGGTCCACGCGCGCGGCGCTCGTCCGGGGCGGACCCGGCGCGAGACTGCCGGTGGTGCCCACGGCCTCGATGCGCCCGCCGCCCAGCCGTACGTCCACCGTTCGGCCGTCGGTGAGCCGCGCACCGCAGAGCAGGAGCGCGGCCTGGTCGGACGGCCCGGAGGACCCCGACGGGTTCGACGGCGGTTGCGGCTGCGGCTGGCTGTCGGGCATCGCGCTCCAGGGTGGGGGCCGGGGGGCGGTCGGGCCGGCGTGAGGGAATCGGGGCCCTGCACCGCCCCAAGATCACGCAGAGTGAGTCGAGCCTAGGGCGACGAGCCGCGAGGGACGCGCAGGGGCGCAATAGTCGTACCGGCGTGGTCCGCCGCGGGCGGCTCGGCCGCATGCCCGCACCCGGTCGCCGCACGCGCACGCTCCGCACGCGCGCGTGCCGTCGGTGATCGCGCCGCGTCTTCCGGGGCTCAAGGGGCTGCCGAGCGCGCTGGGGGGAGAGTCCGGACGGGCGGCGGGATACGGATTTGGGTGAACGGCGGCGGACCGTGTAATGTCTTCATCGCTCGCCCCAATAGCTCAGTCGGCAGAGCGTCTCCATGGTAAGGAGAAGGTCAACGGTTCGATTCCGTTTTGGGGCTCTGATGTGAGAGGTTCCCGCCGCGAGGCGGGGGCTGATCTCATCAAAGCGGTGTAGCTCAGTCGGTAGAGCAAGCGGCTCATAATCGCTGTGTCACCGGTTCAAGTCCGGTCACCGCTACTGACAGTAGCCGATTGCGGGGTCGGTCCTTCGATCGGCTACTCTTTCTTGCGTTAAATCAGTCCACCCGTTCGTCATAGGAGCACTCACGTGGCTGCCACCGACGTCCGCCCGAAGATCACGCTGGCCTGCGTGGAGTGCAAGGAGCGGAACTACATCACCAAGAAGAACCGGCGTAACAACCCGGACCGTCTTGAGATGAAGAAGCACTGCCCGCGTTGCAACGCGCACACCGCGCACCGCGAGACGCGATAAACAGGCTCGTCCGTGAGGCCGTCCCCTTCCGAGGGGGCGGCCTCACAGCGTTTTCCCGGCTCGGCACCCGGCTCGCCGCGGCCACCCGCCGCGCCGCCCCCGTGCGCATTCCGCGGCCGGTTTCCGGCTAATTTGGGGCCAGCACAGCAGACATCAGGAGGTGCCGGGCCATGGCGCTCGACCAGTCCTTCGTGGGACGGACCTATCCGCCCACCGCGCCCTATGAGGTGGGCCGGGAGAAGATCCGCGAGTTCGCCGAGGCGGTGGGCGAGACCAACCCGGTGTACACGGACCCCGAGGCCG
Organism: Streptomyces sp. NPDC004658; assembly: GCF_040609555.1. Lineage (NCBI taxonomy): Bacteria > Bacillati > Actinomycetota > Actinomycetes > Kitasatosporales > Streptomycetaceae > Streptomyces > Streptomyces sp. NPDC004658. The sequence goes on along the minus strand of NZ_JBEXKG010000005.1, from coordinate 102,536 downwards.
CCAAGGCTTTCGGCTACTCCGACGTGATCGCCCCGCCGACCTTCGTGTTCTCCATCACCTTCCGCGCTGCCGGCCAGGTCGTCGAGGACCCGCAGCTGGGGCTGGACTACAGCCGTGTGGTGCACGGTGACCAGAAGTTCGTCTACGCCCGCCCGGTCCGCGCAGGCGACCGGCTCACGGTCACCTCCACGATCGAGGCGATCAAGTCCCTCGCGGGCAACGACATCCTGGACATCCGCGGTGAGGTGCACGACGAGGCCGGCGAGCGCGTCGTGACCGCCTGGACCAAGCTCGTGGCCCGCGCGGCCGAGGAGGCGTGAGGACCCGATGACGGCGAAGATCGCCTACGGCGACGTCGAGGTCGGCACCGAACTGCCGGCGCAGACCTTCCCCGTGACCCGCGCCACGCTCGTGCGCTACGCGGGTGCCTCCGGGGACTTCAACCCGATCCACTGGAACGAGAAGTTCGCCAAGGAGGTGGGCCTGCCGGACGTCATCGCGCACGGCATGTTCACCATGGCCGAGGCGATCCGCGTGGTCACCGACTGGACCGGCGACCCGGGCGCGGTCGTGGAGTACGGCGTCCGCTTCACCAAGCCCGTCGTCGTCCCGAACGACGACCAGGGCGCCCTGATCGAGGTCAGCGCCAAGGTCGCGGCCAAGCTGGACGACAACACCGTACGGGTGGACCTGACGGCGACGAGCGCCGGCCAGAAGGTCCTGGGCATGTCCCGGGCGCTCGTACGGCTTGCCTGACGGCCCGCAGCGGTGCGAGTAAGGGGCGTCCTCCGTTGCGGGGCGCCCCTTACGCATGCCGCCCGCGCTCTACGCATGCCGCCCTCGTGTACGGCCCCGCCACCCACCCTTGACGAAGTTAGTGATTGAGTACTAACTTACCGGCATGCCCAGGATGAGCGCAGAGGAGCGACGCGAGAGCGTCATCCGCGCGGCGACCGCCGAGTTCGCGCGCGGCGGATATCACGGCACCTCCACGGAGGCCATCGCCAAGCGGGTCGGTGTCTCGCAGCCGTATCTCTTCCGGCTCTTCCCGGGCAAGAGGGCGATCTTCCTGGCGGCGGCCGAACGCTGCGTGGAGGACACCATCCGCACCTTCGAGCAGGCTTCGGAGGGGCTGCGCGGCGAAGAGGCCCTGCACGCCATGGCGAACGCGTACACCAAGGTCATCGCGGAGCGGCCCGAGTGGCTGATGATGCAGATGCAGATGTACATCGCCGTGGCCGCCGCGGAGCAGGAGGGCGACCGGGAGTTCGGTGAGAGCGTCCGGGCCGGCTGGATGCGGTTGTGGGACACCGTGCGGCTGGCGCTCGGTGCGGACGTCGACGAGACGACCGCCTTCCTGGCGCACGGCATGCTCATCAACTGCCTGGTGGCCATGGGTTTTCCGCCCGAGCACCGGGTGTGGGAGGGGCTGTATCCGTCGGCCCGGCTCACCGGTCGCCTGGAGGTGTAGGGGCCTGGCCCCGTCGTTCTTGCGGGCACGGGCATGCCCAAGAAAGTTAGTCAGCAATAACTAACTAAGATCCCCTGGGGGAGCGATGGCACAGCAGACAGCAATACCCGGCACCCCGTCCCGCGGGGGCGCCGTATGGGCCCTCGTCATCACGAGCGTCGCCGGATTCATGGCGTCCCTGGACAACCTCGTCGTCACCACCGCCCTGCCGTCCATCCGCAAGGACCTCGGCGGGGCGCTGGACGACCTTGAGTGGACCGTGAGCGCCTACACGCTCACCTTCGCCGTCCTGCTCATGTTCGGCGCCGCGCTCGGCGACCGCTTCGGACGCCGGCGGATGTTCATCGCCGGACTCGCCGTCTTCACCGGCGCCTCCGCCGCCGCGGCCATGGCACCCGGCATCGGCTCCCTGATCGCCGCCCGCGCGGTCCAGGGTGTCGGCGCGGCCGTGATGCTGCCGCTCACGCTGACGCTGCTCACGGCGGCCGTGCCCGCGGCCAGGCGCGGGACGGTGTACGGCATCTGGGGTGCCGTGAACGGCCTGGCCGTCGCCTCCGGGCCGCTGATCGGCGGCAGCCTCACCGAGCACGTCTCCTGGCACTGGATCTTCTGGCTGAACGTCCCGCTGGGCCTCGCCGTGCTGCCGCTCGCCCGGCTGCGTCTCGCCGAGTCCCACGGCACCGGCGCCCGGCTCGACGTTCCCGGCACGCTGCTCGCCAGCGGCGGGCTCTTCGGGATCGTCTACGGCCTGGTCCGCGGCCCCGCCGACGGCTGGAGCGACTGCGTGGTGCTGATCGCGCTCGGCGCGGGCGGGGCACTGCTGGCGGGCTTCGTCGGCTACAGCTCCCGCGCGGCCCACCCGATGCTGCCCATGCGGCTGTTCCGCTCCCGGGCCTTCTCCGGCATCAACGCCGCCAGCCTGCTGATGTTCGTCGGCATGTTCGGCTCGATCTTCCTGCTCAGCCAGTACATGCAGGGCGTCCTCGGCTACTCGCCCACCGAGGCGGGACTGCGGATGCTGCCGTGGACCGGCATGCCCATGCTCGTCGCGCCCGTCGCCGGCCTCCTCTCCGACCGGGTCGGCGGCCGGCCGGTCGTCGCCGCGGGCCTGTTCCTCCAGGCGGCCGGGCTCGGCTACATGGCCTGCGTGGTCACCACGGACGCCTCCTACGCCGTCCAGCTGCCCGCCCTGGTCATCAGCGGCGTCGGCATGGCCCTGTACTTCGCGCCGGCCGCCAGCCTGGTCATGGCCAGCGTCCGCCCGCAGGAGCAGGGGATCGCCTCCGGCGCGAACAACGCGCTGCGCGAGGTGGGCGGCGCGCTCGGCATCGCGGTGATGTCGTCGATCTTCTCCGCGCAGGGCGGCTACGAGTCCGCGCAGAGCTTCGTGGACGGTCTGCGGCCGGCCCTGGTCACCGGCTCGGCGGTGGTCGCCCTCGCCGCGGTCGCGGCCCTGGTGATCCCCGGCCGCCGCAGGGCCGCCACCGCGGTCGGCGAGGCGCCCGCGCCGGTCCTCGAAGCCGCCTCCAGCTGACCCGCCACTCCCGGCTAGGAGCCCACGATGCCCACGCTTCCCTGGACCGTGCCGAACCCCCCGCCGGCCGGCGCCGAGGCGCACGTCTTCGCCTCGCGCTTCGAGACCCGCACCCTGTGGGGCGCCCTCCGCTTCCTCGCCCGCACGCCCGCCGTCTGGCGGCAGGCCGGCCGCGCCCCCGGCGCCTACGGGGCCACCCTCAGGGCGCAGCCCCTGCGGAGGACCTTCTGGACCCTGTCCGCGTGGGAGTCGGCCGCCGCGCTCCAGGAGTTCGCCCGCTCCGGAGCCCACCGGCCGACGTCCCGAGCCCTGGCGGCCCAGATGCGCGACGTCAGGTTCGCCACCTGGCAGGCCCCCACCGACGGACTCCCGGTGAGCTGGGAGGAGGCGACACGACGACTGACGTAGCCGCCACTCAGGACGGCACCGCCACGCGCGCGTGGACCTGGCCTGCGGGCCGCGGGTCCACGCGCGCGTGGCGGTGTCTCAGGGGCCAGGCGCGCAGCAGGCGCGGCCGGGAGGACCCGGCACGCGCGGCACTCCTGCCGGCACGGCCCGCGCCGACGCTCTCGTAGTCTTGGGCCCGTGCAGGTACTCCACGACGCCCCCCTTGCCCCTCTGACCACCTTCCGGCTGGGTGGTCCCGCCACCAGGCTGGTGACCGCCGTCACCGACGCCGAGGTGATCGCGGCCGTCCGCGAGGCCGACGACAGCGGTACCCCGCTGCTGGTCATCGGCGGCGGATCGAACCTGGTCATCGGCGACAAGGGCTTCGACGGCACCGCGCTGCGCATCGCCACGCGCGGGGTCGAACTGCGCGGCACCACCCTGGAGCTGGCGGCCGGCGAGGTGTGGACCGACGCCGTCGCCCGCACGGTCGAGGCCGGGCTGGCCGGGATCGAGTGCCTGGCCGGCATCCCCGGATCCGCGGGCGCCACGCCGATCCAGAACGTGGGCGCCTACGGTCAGGAGGTCTCCTCGACGATCACCGAGGTGATCGCCTACGACCGGCGGGCCGGCGAGACCGTCACGCTGACGAACGAGGAGTGCGCCTTCTCGTACCGCCACAGCCGCTTCAAGGCCGACCCCGAGCGCTACGTGGTGCTCCGGGTCCGCTTCGAGCTGGAGGACGCCGGCGGGCTGTCCGCGCCGGTCAGGTACGCCGAGGCGGCCCGCGCGCTCGGTGTGGGGCCGGGGGACCGGGTGCCGCTGGCCGACGCCAGGGAGACCGTGCTGAAGCTGCGTGCCGGCAAGGGCATGGTCCTGGATCCCGAGGACCACGACACCTGGTCGGCGGGCTCCTTCTTCACCAACCCGATCCTCACCGACGAGCAGTTCGCCGCGTTCCACGCGCGCGTGCGCGCACGGCTGGGCGAGGACGTCGAGCCGCCCGCCTACCCGGCGGGGGAGGGCCGTACCAAGACCTCCGCGGCCTGGCTGATCGACAAGGCCGGCTTCACCAAGGGCTACGGCAGCGGCCCCGCCCGCATCTCCACCAAGCACACCCTCGCGCTCACCAACCGGGGCGGCGCCACCACGGAGGACCTGCTCGCCCTGGCCCGCGAGGTGGTCGCCGGCGTCCGCGAGGCCTTCGGGATCACCCTGGTCAACGAGCCGGTGACCGTGGGCGTCAGCCTCTAGGAGCGGCTCCCGGGGCCTCCCGGGCTCTGGCGGCGTCGGCTCAGTCGGCCACTCCGACGCCCTGCTTCAGGGTCTCCCTCGCGTCGATCATCGACAGCATCGCGTGCGCGACGTCCGCGCGCGCGATGAAGCGGCCCTTGGGCGGGAACCCCCCGACGACGGTGCGGTAGCGGCCGGTGAGCGGCTTGTCCTGGAGCCGGGGCGGCCGTACCGACGTCCAGTCCGTGCCGCTGCGGGCCAGCTCGGCCTCCATCTCGCGCAGGTCGGCGTAGATGTCCTTCAGGACCGCCGACACCAGGGCCCGCACCGCGCGGTCGAGGGGCCCGTCGTCCGCGGGGGCGGGACCGACCGGGGCGGCGCTCACCACGAGCAGCCGGCGTACGCCCTCCGCCTCCATCGCGCCCAGGACCGTACGCGTCAGCCGCGTGGCCACCCCGGCGTCCTTGCGGCTGCGCGCGCCCAGGCCCGACAGGACGGCGTCCCGGCCCCGGACGGCGGGCCGCAGCTCCTCGGGGCTGCTCAGGCCGCTGCGGACGACCTCCAGGCGGTCGTCCGCGACAGGGAGCCGGGCCGGGTCCCGTACGACGGCCGTGACCTCGTGACCCGCGCTCAGGGCCTGGCGGACCAGCTCCCGGCCGATCCCTCCGGTGGCCCCGAAGACAGTGAGCTTCATGGTGGGTGCGACTCCCAGGTCCGCAAGTGGTGGGTGAGTACTTACTCACCCTCTTCGGGATCTAGAGTGGGTAAACACTCACCCACGCGTCAAGCCCCGAACGGAGCCCCATGGAGACGAAGCCGGCGCGTGTCCGCATCCTCGACGCGGCCCACGAGCTGATGCTCACCGTCGGACTCGCCCGCGCCACCACCAAGGAGATCGCCCGCGCGGCCGGCTGCTCCGAAGCGGCCCTCTACAAGTACTTCGACAGCAAGGAAGAGCTGTTCGTACGGGTCCTCAGCGAGCGCCTGCCCCGCCTCACCCCGCTGCTCAGCGGCCTCGCCGCCGAACCGGGCCGGGGCACGCTCGCGGAGAACCTCACCGAGATCGCCCGCCAGGCCGCCCTCTTCTACGAGCAGAGCTTCCCGATCGCCGCGTCCCTCTACGCCGAGACCCAGCTCAAGCGCCGCCACGACGAGGCGCTGCGCGCGATCGGCTCCGGCCCGCACCTGCCCATCCAGGGCCTGGACGCCTACCTCCGCGCCGAACAGGCCGCCGGCCGGGTCCGCGCCGACGCCGACACCTACGCCGCCGCCTCCCTCCTCCTCGGCGCCTGCGCCCAGCGCGCGTTCGCCTACGACGCCACCGAGACCGGCGAACGCCCGCCCGTGGACGAGTTCGCCGCCCGCCTGGCGAACACCCTGGTGGGCGGAATCTCCGTCGCGGACACGCCGGGCGGCCCACGACCCTGACGCCATGAGGCACCGCACCTGCGGCTGAGGCTGCGCGAGTTCCGGCCCCGCACCGGGCCGCACGAGTACCGGATCGTCCAGCCCGGCGCACCCTGCGCCACACCTCGCTGCGCGCCCCCGACCCCGAAGCGACCTGCGGCACGCCACGCACGCACGTACCCTCTTCCTCTTCGGTCACCGGGAGGTGTTCGTCGCGACAGCCGCATGCTTCGCGGACGCGGCCGGCCGGGGGCCGTGTCAAAGCCGCGCCGGTGAGGGGCGCATGGCGTACCCGGGGTCGTTCCTGCCCCTGGCCGACCGGCCCGGCGGCGGGCACCCCGTCGAGGTGACGGTCTGCTTCACGCCCTGTCCGCCGTACGCCCACTTCCGGCCGCCGGGCGCGCCAGCCAGTCGTCCACGCCGGCCAGCAGCCGCGCCTTGACGTCCTCCGGGGCGGCCGAACCGCGCACCGACTGCCGGGCCAGCTCCGCCAGCTCGGCGTCCGTGAAGCCGTGCGCCTCGCGGGCGATCTCGTACTGGGCGGCCAGCCGGGAGCCGAACAGCAGCGGGTCGTCGGCGCCCAGTGCCATCGGGACGCCCGCCTCGAAGAGCGTGCGCAGCGGCACGTCCTCCGGCTTCTCGTACACGCCCAGCGCCACGTTCGACGCCGGGCACACCTCGCAGGTCACGCCCCGGTCGGCCAGCCGCTTCAGCAGCCGGGGGTCCTCGGCCGCCCGCACCCCGTGCCCGATCCGCGTGGCGTCCAGGTCGTCCAGGCAGTCCCGGACCGACGCGGGGCCGGTCAGCTCGCCGCCGTGCGGGGCCGACAGCAGACCGCCCTCCCGCGCGATGTGGAAGGCCCGGTCGAAGTCCCGCGCCATGCCCCGCCGCTCGTCGTTGGAGAGCCCGAAGCCGACCACACCCCGGTCCGCGTACCGCACCGCCAGCCGGGCCAGCGTGCGCGCGTCCAGCGGGTGCTTCATCCGGTTCGCCGCCACCAGCACCCGCATGCCGAGCCCGGTCTCCCGCGAGGTCGTGTCCACCGCGTCCAGGATGACCTCCAGGGCCGGGATCAGACCGCCCAGCCGGGGCGCGTACGACGTCGGGTCCACCTGGATCTCCAGCCAGCCCGAGCCGTCCCTCAGGTCCTCCTCGGCGGCTTCCCGGACCAGGCGCTGGATGTCCTCCGGCTCGCGCAGACAGGAGCGCGCGGCGTCGTACAGCCGCTGGAAACGGAACCAGCCCCGCTCGTCCGTGGCCCGCAGTCTCGGCGGTTCCCCGCTGGTCAGCGCCTCCGTCAGCGCGTCGGGCAGCCGGACGCCGTACTTGTCGGCCAGTTCCAGGACGGTGCCCGGTCGCATCGAGCCGGTGAAGTGCAGGTGCAGATGGGCTTTCGGCAGCTCAGAGACATCACGTACACGCTCCATTCCCAGATCCTGCCGTACGTCCCCGCCGTCCCGGTAGCCGTTTCCCCGTACGTGGCCTTGCTCGCACAGACGAACAGGGGCACCTACGGAGGTCCGTAGGTGCCCCTGTCCAGAAATGGACGACTCAGTCCCTGGCCTCGGCGAGCAGCTTCTGGATGCGGCTCACGCCCTCGACCAGGTCCTCGTCACCGAGCGCGTACGACAGCCGCAGATAGCCCGGCGTGCCGAAGGCCTCGCCCGGGACGACCGCGACCTCGGCCTCCTCCAGGATCAGCGCGGCCAGCTCGACGGTGTTCTGCGGACGCTTGCCGCGGATCTCCCTGCCGAGCAGCGCCTTCACCGACGGGTAGGCGTAGAAGGCGCCCTCGGGCTCCGGGCAGACCACGCCGTCGATCTCGTTGAGCATCCGCACGATGGTCCTGCGGCGCCGGTCGAAGGCCTCGCGCATCTTCGCCACGGCGTCGAGGTCGCCGGAGACGGCGGCCAGCGCGGCCACCTGGGCGACGTTGGAGACGTTGGAGGTGGCGTGCGACTGGAGGTTCGTCGCGGCCTTCACCACGTCCTTGGGGCCGATGACCCAGCCCACGCGCCAGCCGGTCATGGCGTACGTCTTCGCCACACCGTTGACCACGATGCACTTGTCGCGCAGCTCGGGGAAGAGCCCCGGCAGGGACACGGCGGCCGCCTCGCCGTAGACCAGGTGCTCGTAGATCTCGTCGGTGAGCACCCACAGGCCGTGCTCGACGGCCCAGCGGCCGATCGCCTCGGTCTCGGACTCGGAGTACACCGCGCCGGTCGGGTTGGACGGGGAGACGAAGAGCACCACCTTCGTCTTCTCCGTGCGCGCCGCCTCCAGCTGCTCGACCGAGACCCGGTAGCCGGAGGTCTCGTCGGCGACGACCTCGACCGGGACACCGCCGGCCAGGCGGATCGACTCCGGGTAGGTCGTCCAGTACGGCGCGGGGACGATGACCTCGTCGCCCGGGTCGAGGATCGCGGCGAACGCCTCGTAGATGGCCTGCTTGCCACCGTTGGTGACCAGGATCTGCGAGACGTCGGGCTCCCAGCCGGAGTCGCGCAGCGTCTTCGCCGCGATGGCGGCCTTCAGCTCGGGCAGGCCGCCGGCCGGGGTGTAGCGGTGGTACTTGGGGTTCTTGCAGGCCTCGACGGCCGCCTCGACGATGTAGTCCGGGGTCGGGAAGTCGGGCTCACCGGCGCCGAAGCCGATCACCGGACGCCCGGCGGCCTTCAGGGCCTTGGCCTTGGCGTCCACGGCGAGGGTGGCGGACTCGGAGATCGCGCCGACTCGGGCGGAGACCCGGCGCTCGGTGGGAGGGATTGCAGCGCTCATGCGGCCCATCGTTCCAGACCGGAAATGACCCCGGCACACGGGTTTCACAGACTGAACAGGAAGGGTCGAGGCGTGAACACGGGTCCGAATCCGGGCCCCGGCCAGGACGATCTTTGGTCACGCCGCCCCGGACGGGCACTTTCTGTTCGACGCCGCGCCCCGGACCACGTACACTCTCACCTCGTTGGCCTTCAGCAGCCGCCGCCGAGCCGGTGCACAACGGGCACCCGGTCGGATGCGGTACGTTGGGGGACACACAAAGGGTCGTAGCTCAATTGGTAGAGCACCGGTCTCCAAAACCGGCGGTTGGGGGTTCAAGTCCCTCCGGCCCTGCTACACACACCGCCAGGATGTGTGCGCATGTACGTACAGCATTGCACCGCCGTGCGGCTCAGAAACCGGGCGCGGCACGGCCACGACCCGGGATCAGGTGAGGACAATGACGGACGCCGTGGGCTCCATCGACACGCCTGACGCCCAGGACGAGGTGTCCGAGTCCAAGAAGAGGGCTCGCAAGGGCGGCAAGCGCGCCAAGAAGGGCCCGCTCAAGCGTCTGGCCACCTTCTACCGCCAGATCATCGCGGAACTCCGCAAGGTCGTCTGGCCCTCGCGCAACCAGCTGACCTCGTACACCACCGTGGTGATCTTCTTCGTCGCCATCATGATCGCCCTGGTGACCGTGATTGACTATGGGCTCAACCACGCGGCCAAGTACGTCTTCGGCTGAGCCAAGAGCGAAGGGCGCCGTGGTACCGGCGCCCGTTTTCGCATGTTCCACCCCTATGTATCCAGGAAGAAGCAGCCATCGTGTCTGACCCGAACCTGAACGACGACGCCACCGAGCCCCGAGGGCTGGCTGCCGAGACGGTGGACGACGAGCTCGACATCGTCGAGGGCGCGGACGAGCAGGACGAGTTCGAGGCTGCCGAGGCCGAGGCGGGTGAGCCGGCCGAGGAGGCCGCCCTGCACGCCGAGGACGAGGACGAAGAGGCCGAGGCCGACGAGGAGGCCGCCGTCGCGGAGGCCGCCGAGGAAGAGCCCGCCGCTCCGGTGGACCCGGTCGAGGCCCTGCGCGAGGAACTGCGCACCCTGCCCGGCGAGTGGTACGTCATCCACACCTACGCCGGCTACGAGAACCGCGTGAAGACCAACCTGGAGCAGCGCGCCGTCTCGCTGAACGTCGAGGACTACATCTTCCAGGCCGAGGTGCCGCAGGAAGAGGTCGTCCAGATCAAGAACGGCGACCGCAAGACCATCAAGCAGAACAAGCTGCCGGGTTACGTCCTGGTCCGCATGGACCTGACCAACGAGTCCTGGGGCGTCGTCCGCAACACCCCGGGCGTCACCGGCTTCGTCGGCAACGCCTACGACCCGTACCCCCTGACCCTGGACGAGATCGTCAAGATGCTCGCCCCGGAGGCCGAGGAGAAGGCCGCCCGCGAGGCCGCCGAGGCCGAGGGCAAGCCCGCCCCGCAGCGCAAGGTCGAGGTCCAGGTGCTGGACTTCGAGGTCGGCGACTCGGTCACCGTCACCGACGGCCCGTTCGCCACCCTCCAGGCGACGATCAACGAGATCAACCCCGACTCGAAGAAGGTCAAGGGCCTGGTGGAGATCTTCGGCCGCGAGACGCCGGTCGAGCTCTCCTTCGACCAGATCCAGAAGAACTAGTTCTTTTCTGGACGTACCGCTTCCGTGCAGGTCAGGAGGGCTGGTTCAGCCCTCCTGACCTGCACGGTTTTTGGCCGCGCATCTATACCCGTTATCGTTGTGCGGTATGCCTGCATCCGGGTGGTCCCCGGAAGCGGGCAGGACCCGAACCGAAAGGACCCGGAGAGCTATGCCTCCCAAGAAGAAGAAGGTCACGGGGCTCATCAAGCTCCAGATCCAGGCCGGCGCCGCCAACCCGGCCCCGCCGGTCGGCCCGGCGCTGGGTCAGCACGGCGTCAACATCATGGAGTTCTGCAAGGCCTACAACGCCGCGACCGAGTCGCAGCGCGGTTGGGTCATCCCGGTGGAGATCACGGTCTACGAGGACCGCTCCTTCACCTTCATCACCAAGACGCCGCCGGCCGCGAAGATGATCCTCAAGGCCGCGGGCATCGAGAAGGGCTCCGGCGAGCCGCACAAGACCAAGGTCGCCAAGATCACCGAGGCGCAGGTCCGCGAGATCGCCCAGACCAAGATGCCCGACCTGAACGCGAACGACCTGGACGCCGCCGCGAAGATCATCGCCGGTACCGCGCGTTCCATGGGCGTCACGGTCGAGGGCTGACCCCCACCCCCCAAGCAGTCATGCGGCCGTAGCCGGTCGCACGTGGCAGGGCCTGCTCGGCCCAAGGACCACGACTCCTTCAGAACACACAGGAGCAAGTTGTGAGCAAGCGCAGCAAGGCTCTCCGCGCTGCGGACGCCAAGGTCGACCGGGAGAAGCTGTACGCCCCGCTCGAGGCCGTCCGTCTGGCCAAGGAGACCTCCACGACCAAGTTCGACGCCACCGTCGAGGTCGCCTTCCGTCTGGGTGTCGACCCGCGCAAGGCCGACCAGATGGTCCGTGGCACCGTGAACCTTCCGCACGGCACCGGCAAGACCGCCCGGGTCCTGGTCTTCGCGACCGGTGACCGTGCTGCGGCCGCGGAGGCCGCCGGCGCCGACATCGTCGGCTCCGACGAACTGATCGACGAGGTGGCGAAGGGCCGTCTGGACTTCGACGCCGTCGTCGCCACCCCGGACCTCATGGGCAAGGTCGGCCGCCTCGGCCGCGTCCTCGGCCCGCGTGGTCTGATGCCGAACCCGAAGACCGGCACCGTCACCCCCGACGTCGCCAAGGCCGTCACCGACATCAAGGGCGGCAAGATCGAGTTCCGCGTCGACAAGCACTCGAACCTGCACTTCATCATCGGCAAGGCGTCCTTCGACGACGCCAAGCTGGTGGAGAACTACGGCGCCGCGCTGGAGGAGATCCTCCGTCTGAAGCCGTCCGCCGCCAAGGGTCGCTACATCAAGAAGGCCGCGGTCAGCACCACCATGGGCCCCGGCATCCCGGTCGACCCGAACCGCACCCGCAACCTCCTCGTCGAGGAGGACCCGGCCGCCGTCTGAGCCCCCCGCTCAGCCCGGTAGCCGCGTCAGGTACGCGTGAAGAAAAGGGCGGGCCCTGGAACCTCACAGGTTCCGGGCCCGTCCTTTCTTTGTGCGACCTTTCGCACGACTGTCAGTGGCCTGGCATACGGTGCAGGCACAGGACACGCATTAGGGGTGGGAGTAGATGATGAGCACGACCGTGCGCCGGGCGGCCCTTTGTACAGCGGTGGTGGCCGCGCTGGCCGGAGTGGCCGCGTGCGGCTCCTCCGACTCCGGCAAGGACGGCGGTGACAAGGCGGCCGGCAAGACCGCGACACACGTCAGCCCCATCGCCGCGCTGCGCTCCGCCGAGAAGTCCACCGACAAGGCCGACTCCGCCAAGGTGCGCTCCACCACGTCCATCGGCGACCTCATGTCGATGACCGCGAACGGCGCCCTCACCTGGGGCGACGGCCTCAAGGGCAACCTCACCATCACCTACACCGGCGGCCAGATGGCCGAGCTGATGAAGAAGGCCGGCACGCAGTCGATGGAGGCGCGGTACCTGCCGGACGCCTACTACGCGCACATGAGCGACGCCTACGCCCAGCAGGCGGGCGGCGGCAAGCACTGGATCAAGTACTCCTACGACGACCTCGCCAAGCTCGGCGGCGCGTCCGGCTCCTACATGAAGGACCAGATCCAGAACGCCACGCCGAACCAGTCCGTGAAGATGCTGCTGGCCTCCGGCGACGTCAAGAAGGTCGGCGAGGAGACGGTCTCCGGCGTCCACACCACCCACTACTCCGGCACGCTGAACGTCGCCGACCTCGCCGGCAAGACCAGCGACCTCAGCGCCGAGCAGCTGTCGGCCCTGAAGAAGCAGCTCAGCCAGGCCGGTGTCACCACCGACACCGTCGACATCTGGATCAACGACCAGGATCTGCTGGTCAAGAAGACCGAGAAGGCCGACACGGCCAACGGCGCCATGACCAACACGACCTTCTACACCGACTACGGCGTGAAGGTCACCGCCGAGGCGCCCCCGGCCGGCGACACCAAGGACTTCGCGGACATGCTGAAGTCCGGCGGCACGCTGGCGGGCGGCACCGGCACGAGCTCCTGACCGGCCTGCACCGGCCCTCCGGGCCTTTGACCGGAGAGGGTGGGCGTGCCTGAGTTGGAGGGCCCCTGTCGCGAGGTGGGGCCCTCCTCGCCGGGTGGAGGGGCCGGGATAGAGCGCCCGCCTGTGCCTGACTGCGGGGCCGCGGTGGCCCTGCTGGAGGGCCGCCCTGCCCGGGTGGAGGACCACCCAGCCCCGGTGGAAGCGCTCGGGCTGCCCCTCCCGAAGGGCTCGCTTTGCCCCGCCCCGCCCCGTCGTAAACGGTCGATTTGCTCGGGGGCGGCCCCGTCCCGTATTCTCTTCCAGAAGCCAAAGACCGCTGGTCGTTGCCGCGCGCTCGAACGAGGGTGCGGTGGCCGAAGGATCCGCTGAAAAGTGGGCGACCCGCGCAGGTGACTGTGGAAGAACTCCCGGAGTGCGCGCGCCGAGCGCGTGTGCGGCCGGTCGAGTCCGCCCCGTGCGCCTGCGCCGGGGCGTTTCGTTTTCCCCAGTCCTCCTTCGGGTCCGCGCGGTCCGAATCACCCGGAAGGAGGCCGAGGCTCTATGGCGAGGCCCGACAAGGCTGCCGCGGTTGCGGAGCTGACGGACAAGTTCCGCAGCTCCAACGCCGCCGTGCTGACCGAGTACCGCGGTCTCACCGTGGCGCAGCTCAAGACGCTGCGCCGGTCGCTCGGTGAGAACGCCCAGTACGCCGTGGTGAAGAACACGCTGACCAAGATTGCGGCCAAGGAGGCCGGGATCACGCTGGAGGACCAGCTCTTCGCTGGCCCGACGGCCGTCGCCTTCGTCACCGGTGACCCGGTGGAGTCGGCGAAGGGTCTGCGTGACTTCGCCAAGGACAACCCCAATCTCGTCATCAAGGGCGGTGTCCTTGACGGCAAGGCGCTGTCCGCCGACGAGATCAAGAAGCTTGCGGACCTCGAGTCCCGCGAGGTTCTGCTCAGCAAGCTGGCCGGTGCCTTCAAGGCGAAGCAGTCCCAGGCTGCCTCCGTCTTCCAGGCGCTGCCGTCGAAGCTCGTCCGCACCGTGGACGCGCTGCGCGCCAAGCAGGCCGAGCAGGGCGGTGCCGAGTAATTCGGCTCGCTTTCTGACCCGCACCAACGGCGCGGGTCGCAGCGGGCCGACGTACGCCCGCCTTATCCAGTACATCCGGCACCTGCCGATTTGAGTGGAAGGACCGCCATCATGGCGAAGCTCACCCAGGACGAGCTGCTTGCCCAGTTCGAGGAGATGACCCTCATCGAGCTCTCCGAGTTCGTGAAGGCCTTCGAGGAGAAGTTCGACGTCACCGCCGCCGCTGCCGCGCCGGTCGTCGTCGCCGGCGGTGCCGCCGGTGGCGCCGAGGCCGCTGCCGAGGAGGAGAAGGACGAGTTCGACGTCATCCTCACCGGCGCCGGCGACAAGAAGATCCAGGTCATCAAGGTCGTGCGTGAGCTGACCTCGCTGGGTCTGAAGGAGGCCAAGGACCTCGTCGACGGCACCCCGAAGCCGGTCCTCGAGAAGGTCAACAAGGAGCAGGCCGACAAGGCCGCCGAGGCCCTCAAGGGCGCCGGCGCGTCCGTCGAGGTCAAGTAAGACCTTCGCGACCGCCGAAACGGCCCTCTAGGGCTGTAACGCGAACGCACCGAAGGGCGATCATCCATCCGGGTGGTCGCCCTTCGGCGTTCCCCGGGGTCCGGCCTGGGCTGCCTTGCACCTCTGTTCGTGAGGGGTAAGGTGATCTTCGTCGTGTCTCCCGATGCTCGGGTTCCGGCAAGGAACCCTTGACGAACCGCACGCAGCGCGCAATTCTCAGGACGCGTCGTCACAAGGATCCGAATCCGAGGCATGGATCGGCGACGAAGAGGGCAGTATCAACGTGCGTTGAGGGCAGGCATGCCGAGGGCGTTGAAGAGGGCGTTGAGGACAACGAGGGTCTTCGAAAACCCGCACTGGACATCAGTGTGCCAAGTGGCTACACTGACCCTTTGCGCTGCCTGTTAGCTGTCCCCTGCCCGTCACCAGGGGTCTGCCCTCACTCGAGCACAGTCGACCGAAGCCCCCCTGACCTGGGGTTTCCGTCCCTGCGTACGGGAGAGGGACCGGTACGCGCGTAGTGAGTCCGAGCCCTCGGAAGGACCCCCTCTTGGCCGCCTCGCGCACTGCCTCGACCGCGAATACGAACAACGGCGCCAGCACCGCCCCGCTGCGCATCTCCTTTGCAAAGATCAAGGAGCCCCTCGAGGTTCCGAACCTGCTCGCGCTGCAGACCGAGAGCTTTGACTGGCTGCTCGGCAACGCCGCCTGGCAGACTCGGGTCGAGGAGGCCCTTGAGAACGGTCAGGACGTCCCCACCAAGTCCGGTCTGGAGGAGATCTTCGAGGAGATCTCCCCGATCGAGGACTTCTCCGGGTCGATGTCGCTGACGTTCCGGGACCACCGCTTCGAGCCGCCCAAGAACTCGATCGACGAGTGCAAGGAGCGCGACTTCACGTACGCCGCCCCGCTCTTCGTCACCGCCGAGTTCACCAACAACGAGACCGGCGAGATCAAGTCCCAGACCGTCTTCATGGGCGACTTCCCGCTCATGACGAACAAGGGCACCTTCGTCATCAACGGCACCGAGCGTGTCGTGGTGTCTCAGCTGGTCCGTTCCCCCGGTGTCTACTTCGACTCCACCATCGACAAGACGTCCGACAAGGACATCTTCTCCGCCAAGATCATCCCGTCCCGGGGCGCCTGGCTGGAGATGGAGATCGACAAGCGCGACATGGTCGGTGTCCGTATCGACCGCAAGCGCAAGCAGTCGGTCACCGTGCTGCTGAAGGCGCTCGGCTGGACGACCGAGCAGATCCTCGAGGAGTTCGGCGACTACGAGTCGATGCGCGCCACCCTGGAGAAGGACCACACCCAGGGCCAGGACGACGCGCTGCTCGACATCTACCGCAAGCTGCGTCCGGGCGAGCCCCCCACGCGTGAGGCCGCGCAGACGCTGCTGGAGAACCTCTACTTCAACCCCAAGCGCTACGACCTCGCCAAGGTCGGCCGCTACAAGGTCAACAAGAAGCTGGGTACGGACACCCCGCTGGACGCGGGCATCCTGACCGTCGAGGACATCATCGCGACGATCAAGTACCTGGTGAAGCTGCACGCCGGCGAGACCGAGACCACCGGTGACAACGGCGAGACGGTCGTCGTCGAGACCGACGACATCGACCACTTCGGCAACCGTCGTCTGCGCAGCGTCGGCGAGCTCATCCAGAACCAGGTCCGCACGGGTCTGGCGCGTATGGAGCGTGTCGTCCGCGAGCGGATGACGACCCAGGACGTCGAGGCGATCACGCCGCAGACCCTGATCAACATCCGGCCGGTCGTCGCCTCCATCAAGGAGTTCTTCGGCACCAGCCAGCTGTCCCAGTTCATGGACCAGAACAACCCGCTGTCGGGTCTCACCCACAAGCGCCGCCTGTCGGCTCTTGGCCCGGGTGGTCTCTCCCGTGAGCGGGCCGGCTTCGAGGTCCGTGACGTGCACCCGTCGCACTACGGCCGTATGTGCCCGATCGAGACGCCGGAAGGCCCGAACATCGGTCTGATCGGCTCGCTCGCCTCCTACGGCCGGGTCAACGCGTTCGGTTTCGTCGAGACCCCGTACCGCAAGGTCATCGACGGCCAGGTCACCGACGAGGTCGACTACCTGACCGCCGACGAGGAGGACCGCTTCGTCATCGCGCAGGCCAACGCGCCGCTGACCAGCGACCTCCGTTTCGAGGAGAGCCGCGTGCTCGTCCGCCGTCGTGGCGGCGAGGTCGACTACGTCGGCCCCGAGGACGTGGACTACATGGACGTCTCGCCGCGCCAGATGGTGTCGGTCGCGACCGCCATGATCCCCTTCCTCGAGCACGACGACGCCAACCGTGCCCTCATGGGCGCGAACATGATGCGCCAGGCCGTCCCGCTGATCCAGGCGGAGGCCCCGCTCGTCGGCACCGGCATGGAGTACCGCTCCGCCGTCGACGCCGGCGACGTCGTCAAGGCCGAGAAGGCCGGTGTGGTCCAGGAGGTCTCCGCGGACTACATCACCACCGCCAACGACGACGGCACGTACATCACGTACCGCCTGGCCAAGTTCGCCCGCTCCAACCAGGGCACCTCGGTCAACCAGAAGGTCATCGTCAACGAGGGCGACCGCGTCGTCGAGGGCCAGGTCCTCGCCGACGGACCGGCCACCCAGAACGGCGAGATGGCCCTCGGCAAGAACCTGCTCGTGGCGTTCATGCCGTGGGAGGGTCACAACTACGAGGACGCGATCATCCTGTCGCAGCGCCTCGTGCAGGACGATGTCCTCTCCTCGATCCACATCGAGGAGCACGAGGTCGACGCCCGTGACACCAAGCTCGGCCCCGAGGAGATCACCCGGGACATCCCGAACGTCTCCGAGGAGGTCCTCGCCGACCTGGACGAGCGCGGCATCATCCGTATCGGTGCCGAGGTCATCGCCGGTGACATCCTCGTCGGCAAGGTCACCCCGAAGGGTGAGACCGAGCTGACGCCGGAGGAGCGCCTGCTGCGCGCGATCTTCGGTGAGAAGGCCCGTGAGGTCCGTGACACCTCGCTGAAGGTGCCGCACGGCGAGACCGGCAAGGTCATCGGTGTGCGCGTCTTCGACCGCGAGGAGGGCGACGAGCTGCCGCCGGGCGTGAACCAGCTGGTCCGCGTCTACGTCGCGCAGAAGCGCAAGATCACCGACGGTGACAAGCTCGCCGGCCGT
The DNA here is from genome assembly GCF_040609555.1 of Streptomyces sp. NPDC004658. Classification (NCBI taxonomy): domain Bacteria; kingdom Bacillati; phylum Actinomycetota; class Actinomycetes; order Kitasatosporales; family Streptomycetaceae; genus Streptomyces; species Streptomyces sp. NPDC004658. Next base: position 84,796 of record NZ_JBEXKG010000005.1, on the reverse strand, counting down.
CACGGCAACAAGGGTGTCATCTCCAAGATCCTGCCGATCGAGGACATGCCGTTCCTGGAGGACGGCACCCCGGTCGACATCATCCTCAACCCGCTGGGTGTGCCGTCCCGAATGAACCCGGGACAGGTCCTGGAGATCCACCTCGGCTGGCTCGCCAGCCGCGGCTGGGACGTCTCCGGCCTCGCGGAGGAGTGGGCCCAGCGCCTGCAGGCCATCGGCGCCGACAAGGTCGAGCCCGGCACCAACGTCGCCACCCCGGTCTTCGACGGTGCGCGTGAGGACGAGCTCGCGGGTCTGCTGCAGCACACCATCCCGAACCGGGACGGCGAGCGCATGGTGCTCCCGACCGGTAAGGCGCGGCTGTTCGACGGCCGCAGCGGTGAGCCGTTCCCGGACCCGATCTCGGTCGGCTACATGTACATCCTGAAGCTGCACCACCTGGTCGACGACAAGCTGCACGCCCGCTCGACCGGCCCGTACTCGATGATCACCCAGCAGCCGCTGGGTGGTAAGGCCCAGTTCGGTGGCCAGCGGTTCGGTGAGATGGAGGTGTGGGCCCTCGAGGCCTACGGCGCCGCGTACGCCCTCCAGGAGCTGCTGACCATCAAGTCCGACGACGTCACCGGCCGCGTGAAGGTCTACGAGGCCATCGTCAAGGGCGAGAACATCCCCGAGCCCGGCATCCCCGAGTCCTTCAAGGTGCTCATCAAGGAGATGCAGTCGCTCTGCCTGAACGTGGAGGTGCTGTCCAGCGACGGTATGTCCATCGAGATGCGCGACACCGACGAGGACGTCTTCCGCGCTGCGGAGGAGCTCGGTATCGACCTGTCCCGGCGCGAGCCGAGCAGCGTCGAAGAGGTCTGACGGGAGTCCGGCGGGGCCCTGACCCACAAGGGCCCCGCCGACCCCCAGGCCCCCGTTTCAGACCACAGACTTAACGACCCTGAGAGGGATTGACGCATAGTGCTCGACGTCAACTTCTTCGACGAGCTCCGGATCGGCCTGGCCACCGCTGACGACATCCGTCAGTGGAGCCACGGCGAGGTCAAGAAGCCCGAGACCATCAACTACCGCACCCTCAAGCCCGAGAAGGACGGACTCTTCTGCGAGAAGATCTTCGGTCCGACCCGGGACTGGGAGTGCTACTGCGGCAAGTACAAGCGCGTCCGCTTCAAGGGCATCATCTGCGAGCGCTGTGGCGTCGAGGTCACGCGCGCCAAGGTGCGCCGTGAGCGGATGGGCCACATCGAGCTGGCCGCCCCCGTCACGCACATCTGGTACTTCAAGGGTGTCCCCTCGCGCCTCGGCTACCTGCTGGACCTGGCGCCCAAGGACCTCGAGAAGGTCATCTACTTCGCCGCGTACATGATCACGTACGTCGACGAGGAGCGCCGTACCCGCGACCTGCCCTCCCTGGAGGCGCACGTCTCGGTCGAGCGCCAGCAGATCGAGAACCGCCGGGACGCCGACCTGGAGGCCCGCGCCAAGAAGCTCGAGGCCGACCTGGCCGAGCTGGAGGCCGAGGGTGCCAAGGCCGACGTGCGCCGCAAGGTGCGCGAGGGTGCCGAGCGCGAGATGAAGCAGCTGCGCGACCGCGCGCAGCGCGAGATCGACCGCCTCGACGAGGTGTGGAACCGGTTCAAGAACCTCAAGGTCCAGGACCTGGAGGGCGACGAGCTGCTCTACCGCGAGCTGCGCGACCGCTTCGGCACCTACTTCGACGGCTCGATGGGCGCCGCGGCGCTGCAGAAGCGCCTGGAGTCCTTCGACCTGGAGGAAGAGGCCGAGAAGCTCCGCGAGATCATCCGTACCGGCAAGGGCCAGAAGAAGACCCGCGCCCTGAAGCGGCTGAAGGTCGTCTCCGCGTTCCTGCAGACCTCCAACAGCCCCAAGGGCATGGTCCTGGACTGCGTCCCGGTCATCCCGCCGGACCTGCGTCCGATGGTGCAGCTGGACGGTGGCCGCTTCGCGACCTCCGACCTGAACGACCTGTACCGCCGTGTCATCAACCGCAACAACCGCCTGAAGCGGCTTCTCGACCTCGGTGCCCCCGAGATCATCGTGAACAACGAGAAGCGCATGCTCCAGGAGGCTGTCGACGCGCTCTTCGACAACGGCCGTCGTGGCCGCCCGGTCACGGGCCCCGGCAACCGTCCGCTGAAGTCGCTGTCGGACATGCTGAAGGGCAAGCAGGGCCGCTTCCGTCAGAACCTGCTCGGCAAGCGAGTCGACTACTCGGCGCGTTCCGTCATCGTCGTCGGCCCGCAGCTGAAGCTGCACCAGTGCGGTCTGCCCAAGGCGATGGCGCTGGAGCTGTTCAAGCCGTTCGTGATGAAGCGCCTGGTCGACCTGAACCACGCGCAGAACATCAAGAGCGCCAAGCGCATGGTGGAGCGCGGCCGTACGGTCGTGTACGACGTCCTCGAAGAGGTCATCGCCGAGCACCCGGTTCTGCTGAACCGTGCTCCCACCCTGCACCGCCTCGGCATCCAGGCCTTCGAGCCGCAGCTGGTCGAGGGCAAGGCCATCCAGATCCACCCGCTCGTCTGCACCGCGTTCAACGCGGACTTCGACGGTGACCAGATGGCCGTGCACCTGCCGCTGTCCGCGGAGGCGCAGGCCGAGGCCCGCATCCTGATGCTGTCCTCGAACAACATCCTCAAGCCGGCCGACGGCCGTCCGGTGACGATGCCGACCCAGGACATGGTCCTCGGTCTGTTCTTCCTCACCACCGACGGCGAGATGCGTGACGTCAAGGGCGAGGGCCGCTCGTTCGCGTCCGTGGCCGAGGCGATCATGGCGTTCGACGCCGGCGAGCTGTCGCTGCAGTCGCGCGTGGACATCCGCTTCCCGGTGGGCACCATCCCGCCGCGCGGCTGGACCCCGCCGGCGCGCGAGGAGGGCGAGCCGGAGTGGCAGCAGGGTGACAGCTTCCGCCTGAACACCACGCTGGGCCGCGCGCTCTTCAACGAGCTGCTGCCCGAGGACTACCCGTTCGTCGACTACGAGGTCGGCAAGAAGCAGCTCTCCGAGATCGTCAACGACCTCGCCGAGCGCTACCCGAAGGTCATCGTGGCGGCGACGCTCGACAACCTGAAGGCGGCCGGCTTCTACTGGGCGACCCGTTCCGGTGTCACCGTGGCCATCTCCGACGTCGTCGTTCCCGAGGCGAAGAAGGAGATCGTCAAGGGCTACGAGGCGCAGGACGAGAAGGTCCAGAAGCAGTACGAGCGCGGTCTGATCACCAAGGACGAGCGCACGCAGGAGCTCATCGCGATCTGGACCAAGGCGACCAACGAGGTCGCCGAGGCGATGAACGACAACTTCCCGAAGACCAACCCGATCTTCATGATGGTGAACTCGGGTGCACGAGGCAACATGATGCAGATGCGTCAGATCGCCGGTATGCGTGGTCTGGTGTCGAATGCGAAGAACGAGACGATCCCGCGTCCGATCAAGGCGTCGTTCCGTGAGGGTCTGTCCGTGCTGGAGTACTTCATCTCCACGCACGGTGCCCGTAAGGGTCTGGCGGACACCGCCCTGCGTACGGCCGACTCGGGTTACCTCACCCGTCGTCTGGTCGACGTCTCGCAGGACGTCATCATCCGCGAGGAGGACTGCGGCACCGACCGTGGCCTGCGGCTGCGGATCGCCGACCGTGGCGCCGACGGCGTGCTGCGCAAGACGGACAACGTCGAGACGTCCGTGTACGCGCGCTGCCTCGCCGAGGACATCGTGGTCGACGGCCAGGTGCTGGCCCCGGCCGGCACCGACCTGGGCGACGTCCTCATCGAGGAGCTCGTCGGCCGTGGCGTCGAGGAGGTCAAGACCCGCTCGGTCCTGACCTGCGAGTCCGCCGTCGGTACCTGCGCGATGTGCTACGGCCGCTCGCTGGCCACCGGCAAGCTGGTCGACATCGGTGAGGCGGTCGGCATCATCGCCGCCCAGTCCATCGGTGAGCCCGGTACCCAGCTGACGATGCGTACCTTCCACACCGGTGGTGTGGCCGGTGACGACATCACCCAGGGTCTGCCGCGTGTCGTCGAGCTCTTCGAGGCCCGTACCCCGAAGGGTGTCGCCCCGATCTCCGAGGCCTCCGGCCGCGTCCGGATCGAGGAGACCGAGAAGACCAAGAAGATCGTCGTCACCCCGGACGACGGCAGCGACGAGACGGCGTACCCGATCTCGAAGCGTGCCAAGGTCCTGGTCCGCGAGGGCGACCACGTCGAGGTGGGCCAGCAGCTCACCGTGGGTGCCACCAACCCGCACGACGTGCTGCGCATCCTGGGTCAGCGTGCCGTCCAGGTCCACCTGGTCGGCGAGGTCCAGAAGGTGTACAACTCGCAGGGTGTGTCGATCCACGACAAGCACATCGAGATCATCATCCGGCAGATGCTCCGCCGCGTGACGATCATCGAGTCCGGCGACGCCGAGCTGCTGCCCGGCGAGCTGGTCGAGCGCTCCCGCTTCGAGCAGGAGAACCGTCGTGTGGTCCAGGAGGGCGGTCACCCGGCCTCCGGTCGTCCGCAGCTGATGGGTATCACCAAGGCCTCGCTGGCGACCGAGTCCTGGCTGTCGGCGGCGTCCTTCCAGGAGACGACGCGAGTCCTCACCGACGCGGCGATCAACGCCAAGTCGGACTCGCTCATCGGCCTCAAGGAGAACGTCATCATCGGTAAGCTCATCCCGGCCGGTACGGGCCTGTCCCGCTACCGCAACATCCGGGTCGAGCCGACCGAGGAGGCCAAGGCCGCGATGTACTCGGCCGTCGGCTACGACGACATCGACTACTCGCCGTTCGGCACGGGCTCCGGCCAGGCCGTGCCGCTGGAGGACTACGACTACGGTCCGTACAACCAGTAAGCGGGCAGCGTGAACTGAAGGGCGGTCACTCCGTTGCGGGGTGGCCGCCCTTCGGCGTCGTGCGGACTCTCGGGTCGCCGTGACGCGGCCGGCCGGTGGGCCGGGCGCCGTCTGCCGGCCGCAGCCGGTCGCCCGTGCGTCCCTGCGGGGTCTGTGAGGCCCGCTGCGGCCCGGGTGCGGCCTGGGAGGCGGAGAGGGCCGGCGAGGGGGCCCAGGGCCATGCCGGCAGCCGAGGCGCGCTCGGCGGCTCTGACACGCGCGCGGCGGCTCCGGCACACGCGCGGCGGCTCCGCGGGGCCGAGGCGGTGCGCGAGCCGCCGCCGACGTGTCCCGATCGCGAATTCCAAGATCACTTAACGTACGGGGACTTGACATCCGTCGCAGCCCGAGGCCCCCGCACCCCATTTGTTTTGACCGCAGCGAATGAGGTAGGTACGCTCAGACCTTGTGCCTGGGGTGTGCCCTGGCTCCTGTGCGTGCCTGCAAACCGCATGGCGAGCCGCGACCGGCCACCGTAATCTGCGCCCTTTTCGCCTTGCGGCGGGAGTCTGGCGGATTCGACACACCCGACCGCGTGGGTCGGCGACGTTCCAGGTTAGCTGTACCCATCGGCACACAGAAACCGGAGAAGTAGTGCCTACGATCCAGCAGCTGGTCCGCAAGGGCCGGCAGGACAAGGTCGAGAAGAACAAGACGCCCGCACTCGAGGGTTCCCCTCAGCGTCGCGGCGTCTGCACGCGTGTGTTCACGACCACCCCGAAGAAGCCGAACTCGGCCCTCCGCAAGGTCGCGCGTGTGCGTCTGACCAGCGGCATCGAGGTCACCGCTTACATTCCGGGTGAGGGACACAACCTGCAGGAGCACTCCATCGTGCTCGTGCGCGGCGGCCGTGTGAAGGACCTGCCGGGTGTTCGCTACAAGATCATCCGCGGCTCGCTCGACACCCAGGGTGTCAAGAACCGCAAGCAGGCTCGCAGCCGTTACGGCGCCAAGAAGGAGAAGTAAGAATGCCTCGTAAGGGCCCCGCCCCGAAGCGCCCGGTCATCATCGACCCGGTCTACGGCTCTCCTCTGGTGACCTCCCTGATCAACAAGGTGCTGCTGAACGGCAAGCGCTCCACCGCCGAGCGCATCGTCTACGGCGCCATGGAGGGCCTGCGCGAGAAGACCGGCAACGACCCGGTCATCACGCTCAAGCGCGCTCTTGAGAACATCAAGCCGACCCTCGAGGTCAAGTCCCGCCGTGTCGGTGGCGCCACCTACCAGGTCCCGGTCGAGGTCAAGCCCGGCCGTGCCAACACCCTGGCGCTGCGCTGGCTGGTCGGTTACTCCCGCGCCCGTCGCGAGAAGACCATGACCGAGCGTCTCCTCAACGAGCTTCTCGATGCCTCCAACGGCCTCGGTGCGGCCGTGAAGAAGCGCGAGGACACCCACAAGATGGCCGAGTCCAACAAGGCCTTCGCGCACTACCGCTGGTAGTCGCTACCCACATCGAGACCGAGAGAAGACTGAAGCCTTATGGCTACCACTTCACTTGACCTGGCCAGGGTCCGAAACATCGGGATCATGGCCCACATCGACGCGGGCAAGACGACCACCACCGAGCGGATCCTGTTCTACACCGGTGTGTCTTACAAGATCGGTGAGGTCCACGACGGCGCTGCCACCATGGACTGGATGGAGCAGGAGCAGGAGCGTGGCATCACGATCACCTCTGCTGCCACCACCTGTCACTGGTCGCTGGAGGACGTCGACCACACCATCAACATCATCGACACGCCGGGTCACGTCGACTTCACCGTCGAGGTGGAGCGTTCCCTGCGCGTGCTCGACGGTGCTGTGACGGTGTTCGACGGCGTCGCCGGTGTTGAGCCCCAGTCCGAGACGGTGTGGCGTCAGGCGGACCGCTACGGCGTGCCGCGTATCTGCTTCGTCAACAAGCTGGACCGCACCGGTGCCGAGTTCCACCGCTGCGTCGACATGATCTCCGACCGTCTGGGCGCGCAGCCGCTGGTCATGCAGCTGCCGATCGGTGCCGAGGCGGACTTCAAGGGCGTCGTCGACCTGGTGAAGATGAAGGCCCTGGTCTGGTCGGCCGAGGCGACCAAGGGCGAGATGTACGACACCGTCGACATCCCCGCCACGCACACCGAGGCCGCCGAGGAGTGGCGCGGCAAGCTGGTCGAGGCCGTCGCCGAGAACGACGAAGAGATCATGGAGCTGTACCTGGAGGGCGAGGAGCCCACCGAGGAGCAGCTGTACGCCGCGATCCGTCGTATCACCATCGCGTCCGGCAAGGGCACCGGCACCACCGTGACCCCGGTGTTCTGCGGCACCGCGTTCAAGAACAAGGGCGTCCAGCCCCTGCTCGACGCGGTCGTGCGCTACCTGCCGTCCCCGGTCGACATCGAGGCCATCGAGGGCCACGACGTCAAGGACCCGGAGACGGTCATCAAGCGCAAGCCGTCCGACGAGGAGCCGCTGTCGGCGCTGGCGTTCAAGATCATGAGCGACCCGCACCTGGGCAAGCTCACCTTCGTCCGCGTGTACTCCGGCCGCCTCGAGTCCGGCACCGCCGTGCTGAACTCGGTCAAGGGCCGCAAGGAGCGCATCGGCAAGATCTACCGCATGCACGCCAACAAGCGTGAGGAGATCGAGTCGGTGGGCGCCGGCGACATCGTCGCCGTCATGGGCCTGAAGCAGACCACCACCGGTGAGACGCTGTGCGACGAGAAGAACCCGGTGATCCTGGAGTCCATGGACTTCCCGGCGCCGGTCATCGAGGTCGCGATCGAGCCCAAGTCCAAGGGTGACCAGGAGAAGCTGGGTGTCGCCATCCAGCGTCTCGCGGAGGAGGACCCCTCCTTCCAGGTGCACACCAACGAGGAGACCGGCCAGACCGTCATCGGCGGTATGGGCGAGCTGCACCTCGAGGTGCTGGTCGACCGGATGAAGCGCGAGTTCAAGGTCGAGGCCAACGTCGGCAAGCCGCAGGTCGCGTACCGCGAGACCATCCGCCAGAAGGTCGACAAGGTCGAGTACACCCACAAGAAGCAGACGGGTGGTACCGGCCAGTTCGGTCGCGTCATCATCTCGATCGAGCCGATCGAGAGTGGCGACATGGCGTACGAGTTCGTGAACCAGGTGACCGGTGGTCGCATCCCGAAGGAGTACATCCCTTCGGTCGACGCCGGCTGCCAGGAGGCGATGCAGTTCGGTATCCTCGCCGGCTACGAGATGACCGGTGTCCGGGTCATCCTGCTGGACGGTGCCTACCACGAGGTCGACTCCTCCGAGCTCGCCTTCAAGATCGCCGGTTCGCAGGCCTTCAAGGAGGCCGCGCGCAAGGCCAAGCCCGTGCTGCTCGAGCCGATGATGGCCGTCGAGGTCACCACGCCCGAGGACTACATGGGTGAGGTCATCGGCGACATCAACTCCCGCCGTGGCCAGATCCAGGCCATGGAGGAGCGGGCTGGTGCCCGCGTCGTGAAGGGCCTCGTGCCCCTGTCGGAGATGTTCGGCTACGTCGGCGACCTCCGCAGCAAGACGTCGGGTCGCGCAAGCTACTCGATGCAGTTCGACTCCTACGCCGAGGTTCCGCGGAACGTCGCCGAGGAGATCATCGCGAAGGCCAAGGGCGAGTAACGCACCGCGTTCACACGCCGTAGGCTTGACTCCGGAGCCTCAAGGGGCAAACGTCCGCAATCGTGAGCGTTTGCCCCGGGTTCCGGGCCTTTACAGCAAAGATCACCTGGCGCCGATGAAGTAAGGCGTACAGAACCACTCCACAGGAGGACCCCAGTGGCGAAGGCGAAGTTCGAGCGGACTAAGCCGCACGTCAACATCGGCACCATCGGTCACATCGACCACGGTAAGACGACCCTCACGGCCGCCATTACCAAGGTGCTGCACGACGCGTACCCGGACCTGAACGAGGCCACCCCGTTCGACAACATCGACAAGGCTCCTGAGGAGCGTCAGCGCGGTATCACCATCTCCATCGCGCACGTCGAGTACCAGACCGAGGCGCGTCACTACGCCCACGTCGACTGCCCGGGTCACGCGGACTACATCAAGAACATGATCACCGGTGCCGCGCAGATGGACGGCGCGATCCTGGTGGTCGCCGCCACCGACGGCCCGATGCCGCAGACCAAGGAGCACGTGCTCCTGGCCCGCCAGGTCGGCGTTCCGTACATCGTCGTCGCCCTGAACAAGGCCGACATGGTGGACGACGAGGAGATCCTGGAGCTCGTCGAGCTCGAGGTCCGTGAGCTCCTCTCCGAGTACGAGTTCCCCGGCGACGACGTTCCGGTCGTCAAGGTCTCCGCGCTCAAGGCCCTCGAGGGCGAGCAGGAGTGGGTGGAGTCCGTCCTCAACCTGATGAAGGCCGTCGACGAGTCGATCCCGCAGCCGGAGCGCGACGTCGACAAGCCGTTCCTCATGCCGATCGAGGACGTCTTCACCATCACCGGTCGCGGTACGGTCGTCACCGGCCGTATCGAGCGTGGTGTCCTCAAGGTCAACGAGAACGTCGACATCATCGGCATCAAGCCGGAGAAGACCTCCACCACGGTCACCGGCATCGAGATGTTCCGCAAGCTGCTCGACGAGGGCCAGGCCGGTGAGAACGTCGGTCTGCTTCTCCGTGGCATCAAGCGCGAGGACGTCGAGCGCGGCCAGGTCATCATCAAGCCGGGCTCGGTCACCCCGCACACCGAGTTCGAGGCGCAGGCCTACATCCTGTCCAAGGACGAGGGTGGCCGCCACACGCCGTTCTTCAACAACTACCGTCCGCAGTTCTACTTCCGCACGACGGACGTGACCGGCGTGGTGACCCTCCCCGAGGGCACCGAGATGGTCATGCCGGGTGACAACACCGAGATGAAGGTGGAGCTCATCCAGCCCGTCGCCATGGAAGAGGGCCTGAAGTTCGCCATCCGTGAGGGTGGCCGCACCGTGGGCGCCGGCCAGGTCACCAAGATCGTCAAGTAAGTTCCGCTTGCTTGCGGGCTTGATGGCTTGAGGGTCGGTTCCCGACCCGAAGGTCTCGACCTGCGAGAGGCCCGTACGACTCCGGTCGTACGGGCCTCTTCGTCTTTCCCGCCCGCGACCGCATACGGTTCTCCGCGTGAGGAAGCGGACCTTGATACACGCGGGGCTCCAGACCGTCGTCCCCTGGCTGGCCGTGGCGGCCGTGGTGATCACCATGGCCTGGCAGCAGGGGCTGTTCTCCTGGGGCGCTTCGCCCGCGTCGGGCCCGGCCCGCACCATCGCGCTCCGGGGAGGCGGTTTCTCCGACGGCGGCCGGTGCGGAGCCAAGGGCTACCACTACTTCCCGGTGCCCGCGGACGCGTCCGCACCCCCCGCGGCACAGTCCGCCGCCCCGACGCCCGGCCCGCAGCTGGTACTGGGCTCCTACGGGTACGAGAAGCTGACCCGCGCCCCCGGCCGTTTCACCATCGGCCTGCTCTTCGCGCCGGGCCCCAGGGGATCGCTGAAGCTGTCGCGGACCCTGGGCGGCGAGGGCGTCGCCGTCGAGATCGAGGGCCCGGACGGGCTGGTCGGCGGAGCGCACGGCCTGCCCGTCACCTGGGATCCCGCCACGCGGTCCGACACCGGTGGCAGCGCCGAGGTGTCCCTGCCGCTGGAGGCACTGTGCCCCGGGCAGGACGCGCGGACCGTGTCGAAGAGGCTCGGGCCGCCGACCGACTCCTCCCGCACCATCACCGGGCAGCCGGCCTACACCCTGACCGTGTCGGTGCGTGACCCGGGGATCGGGGCGCAGCGCAGGTCGGTCGGCCTTCCGCCGGGCGGCAACCTGCTCAGCGCGAACAACCTGGTGCCGGAGGACGGCTTCCTGCTCGCGAGCACGGCGTACTGACGGCTCCCTGACGGCTCCGAAACTATTCGGCGCGTACGACCCGTTCCCCCCGCGCCTGCCTCCCTCCCATATTTGTCATGCCGATGAGCAAATAGATGCCGACGGGGCTGGAGGGGTGAGGTATGTCGTCTGCGCACGTCAGCCGTAGGACGGTGCTCGGCGGGACGGTCCTGGGCGCGGGACTGGCCGCGATGCCCGCGGGAGCCCCGGGGGCCGCCTCCGTCGCCACCGGGGGCGGACCGCAGGTGACGGACCCGGGAGCGTACATCTCGTTCACGGGCGGAGTGTTCTCCCTGGTCGGCGCGCCCGTGGTGGTGAGCGCGGCGGACCACCCCGGGGTCGTACGGGTGGCCGGGGACCTCCGGGACGACCTCGCGCGGGTGACCGGCGTCCGCCCGGGCACGACGATCGGCCGCTTCCCGGTCCTGCTCGGCACGATCGGCCGCAGCCCGCTGATCGACGGCCTGATCCGGTCCGGAAAGCTCGACGTCACGGGCGTACGGGGCAGGTGGGAGACCTCGCTGCAGATGGTCGTGGAGCACCCGATACCCGGCGTGGAGCGGGCGTTCGTCATCGCGGGCAGCGACCCGAGGGGCACGATCTTCGGGGCGTACGACGTCTCCTACGGCATCGGCGTCTCGCCCTGGCACTGGTGGGACGACGTACCGCCGGCCCGGCGCGACGCGGTGTGGGTGAAGGCCGGCCGCTTCACCCAGGGGACCCCGGCGGTGAAGTACCGGGGCGTCTTCATCAACGACGAGAACCCGGCGCTCGGCACCTGGGCGCCGGCGTACTTCGGCCCGGGGAAGGCACCGGGCTACCCCGGAGGCTTCACCGCCGACTTCTACGCGAAGGTCTTCGAGGTACTGCTGCGCCTGAAGGCCAACTACCTGTGGCCGGCGGTGTGGGGCCGGGCCTTCGCGGAGGACGACCCGGACAACCACCGCCGGGCGGCCGAGTACGGCATCGTCATGGGCACGTCCCACGAGGCGCCGATGATGCGGGGCATCGAGGAGTGGAACCGGCACGCCGACTCCGGGACCGACCCCTACGGGGGCACCGGCGAATGGTCGTACCGCCGCAACCCCGAGGCGATCCGCGCGTACTGGCGCGCCGGCATCCAGCGCATGGTCGACCAGGACTTCGAGGGCGTCGTCACCCTCGGCATGCGCGGCAACGGCGACACCAGTCTGCCCGACGGCGACGGCATCGAACTGATGCAGCAGATCATCGCCGACCAGCGCCGCATCATCGAGGAGGTGACCGGCAGGCCAGCGGCCGAGACCCCCCAGGTGTGGACCCTCTACAAGGAGGTCCAGCGCTACTGGGACCGCGGCCTGCGCGCCCCGGACGACGTCACCGTGGTCCTCACGGACGACAACTGGGGCAACATCCGCAAGCACCCCGACAGCCCCCGCGCCGGCGGCTACGGCCTCTACTACCACTTCGACTACGTCGGCGCCGGCCGCAACTACAAGTGGGTCGACACCGCGAACCTGCGCAACGTCTGGGACCAGCTCCACCAGGCGCACGCCTACGGCAACCACGGCCTGTGGGTGGCCAATGTGGGCGACCTGAAGGGCAACGAGCTGCCGACGGAGTTCTTCCTCACCTACGCCTGGAATCCCGATGCCTGGCCGCTGGAGCGCCTCGGCACGTGGGAGGAGCGCTACGCCCGCCAGAACTTCGGCGAGGCGCAGGCGAAGGAGATCGCGTCCCTGCTGGCGGCCTACGGCCGGCTCCAGGCGCGCCGCAAGCCGGAGCTGCTGAACCGCCGGATCACCCTCTCCGGCGACCAGGTGGTGTACGACGACCGGCAGAGCCCGTACCACTTCGCGCACCGGGAGCTGGAACGGGTCACCGAGGAGTGGCGCGCGCTGGGCCGCCGCGCGGAACGCGTCGAGCGCAGACTGCCGGGGCGGCTGCGGGACGCGTGGTTCGAACTGGCCGGCTACGCGGTCACGGCGACGGCGAACCTGTACGCGCTGCGGGAGGCGGAGTTCACGAACCTGCTGTACGCGGCGCAGGGACGGGCCGCGACGAACGACCGCGCGGCACAGGCGGAAGCCGCCCTCGGCCAGGACCTCGCGCTCGCCGACCGCTTCAACTCCCGTGTGGCCGACGGCAAATGGCGGGGCTTCCAGACCCAGCCGCACATCGACTACGGGGACGTCGACCGCTACGGCCCCAACGCGGGCTGGCAGCAGCCGGAGAAGGACAACGTGGCCCTGCCGGACGTGCTGTTCCCGGCGGTACGGCGGATCGACGTGCCGGAGGCGGCCGGGCTGGGCGTGTCCGTGGACGGCGCGGAGGACGCGGGGGAGTGGTGGCCCGGGGGCTCCTCCTCGGCCGCGTCCCTGCCGCCGTTCAGCCCGTACCAGACCCGCCCCCAGCAGTACGTGGAGATCTTCAACCGCGGCCGTACGTCCTTCCCGTACGAGGTCTCGGTCTCGGCGCCCTGGCTGCGCGTGGACCACCCGCGCGGCCGGGTGGACCAGCAGGTCCGCCTGGAGGTGCGGGTGGACTGGTCACGCCTCCCGGCCGGCCGCGCGGAGGCGACCCTGACGGTGCGCGGGGCGGGGGAGTCGGTGCCGGTGCGGTGCGTGGCGGAGCGCCCGGCGGGCGTGGAACCGCGGGGCTTCGTGGAGGCCGGCGGCTACGTGGCGATCGACGCCGAGCACTACGACCGGGCGGTCGGCCGGTGGCGCCGCATCGACGGCATCGGACGCACCGGCGCGGGCATGACGCCATGGCCGGTGACGTCCCCGAGCCGGACCCCCGGGGGCTCCTCCCCGCGCCTGGAATACGAGGTGACGCTGCTGTCCGCGCCCGGCGAGGTGACCGTCTGGGCCCACCTGTCCCCCCGCAACCCGGCCGTCCCCGGCGTCTCCGGCCTGCGCTACGGCGTCTCGCTGGACGACGGCCCGATCCGCACGGTGGACATCACGGCGGGCGCGGACGACGGCGCGCTGAACACGGTCTGGGCCCGCCACACGTCGGACAACATCAACGCGACGGCGACACGCCACTCGGTGCGCTCGGCCGGCGTACACCGGCTGAGGTTCTGGATGGTGGACCCGACGGTGGTGGTGCAGCGCCTGCTGATCGACACGGGCGGCCTGCCGGAGCTGTACCTGGGTCCGCTGGAGAGCCGGCGGGTGGGTCACCCGTAGAGCGGCAGACCCCCCGTCGAGATCGTCCAGTCGGCGATGGTCACGTCCTCCCCGTAGATGAAGTCCTTGCGGGTCGCGTGGCGGGGGCCGTCCGGGGTGGGGTGGATGTCCGTGAAGACGGTGCCGGTGCCGGTGCGGGGGGCGGGAGCCTGGCCGTCAGGCGGTGGGCCAGCAGGGCGGCCGGGCGGATCAAGGGTTTCCTCCGGCAGGCCCGTGGCCCGCTCCAGCCAGGCCGCGACACCGGGGCGAGGTGCTCGGTCTCGGTGGCGGACAGGAGCAGGCGAGGGTCCGTGCGACGCAGGTCCGCAAGGACGACGGTGGCCGCCCGCAGGAGGGCGGGGGAGGGCTCGCCCGCACCGGAGTTCAGTTTCGTCCAGGAAGAGGTGACGCTGCGCCGCCCCGTCGGGGACACAACGGTGTTGCGCCGACAGCTCGAACACATGCTGGAGGTGGCCCGGTTGCCGTTCGTGGAGCTTCAGGTCATGCGCGAGCAGTCGCCCCCACCACCTGGCCGCCTTCGTTGTGTACTCCGCACACAATGCCTGACTCTCCGTAAAGGGCAGGCCAAGATTGCAGCTCGGCTCGCCGATAGCACGCCCCCGGTGGGCTAGCGTGACAAGGGCACGCCAGAGTTGCAGACGGGGGTTGGCATCGTGGCAGGCAGTGACAAGACGGCCGGCGGGGGCCGGCCGGACCTCGCGTCGTCTCCCGCTGAGAAGACGGCCGCGGCGAACACGCTCCACAACGACATCCAGCCGGACACCAAGGCGGCGGGGCAGTGGGCGGACGACGAGACGAGCGCTGTGGTGAAGGCGTTCGACGCGAAGGACGGGCACGGCTGGCTCATCTCCGGTGCCGTGAGCAAGGCGCACAAGACCTGGGGCGAACAGGTCCAGGACTTCGTGAACCGGCTGGCGGGCGACGAGTCGGCCCTCCGGAGCGACTCGACGCTGCTGACCGGGACGGACGTCGGGGTGGGCGGTACCGCGCGCAGGGTGTCGGTGCTCGACACGTACTCGCCGCCGGCGCACTGAGAGTCAGCCGAGCCCACTCCTACGCCACCGCATCCGACGGGGACCCATGCCGACGTACCACGAGATCCTGACGACCGAACTGTCCACGCTCACCACGGCCGCCGACCGCTGGGACGGCATGGCGAAGGAGCTGAACAAGCAGGAGACGGCCTACCGACGGGACGTGCACGGCATCACTCTGCGCCCGACGTGGGCGGGTGAGAGCCAGCAGGCCGCCAATGCTCGCTTCGGTATCAGGCTCACGGAGTTCCAGAGCGCCCAGACGGAGGCCAAGGCGATCGCCTCGCTCCTCCGTGACGCCCACACCCAGTTCGCGGACCTGCGCGGGAAACTGGAGTCCGCCCGAGACGACGCGATCGCCGCGGGCATGAAGGTGTCGGACCAGGGCGTGGTCTCGTACGACACCGGGAAGCTCACCCATGGGGACCGCCAGGCGCTTGCCCACGACCCCGACTACCAGGAAAGCGTGCGCAAGGCCGTCGCCTCCTGGCAGGCCCGTATCGACCAGTGCGTGAAGGACGTGGAAGACGCCGACAAGGGCGCCGAGGTCGCCTTCGCCGCCGCCGTGAAAGGCCCCGGCGCGAGCGACGGCACCGTCCCCGGCTTCAACGGCAAGGCGCAAGGCGACATCGAGAAGTACGAGGCGGACGAGGCCAAGGACATCGCGCGGCGCGTCAACTCCGGCAAGGCCTCGTCGGCCGACTACGAGGAGCTGCAGCGTCTCTTCCACGACAACTCCGGCGACAAGGCGTTCAGCCAGACCCTGCTGGATGAACTGGGTGCGAAGGGCACGCTGCAGCTCTCCAACCGCCTCGACAGCCTCGCCTACTACGACGACACCAAGCACGGCGGCCAGTACCTGGACATGCAGAGGGGCCTGGCCACGACGCTGGCGACGGCGACGAAGGGCCCGCGGTCGGACTTCTACCAGAGCTTCCGTGCGGACCTGCGCAAGGCCGGCACCGAGCAGTTCGAGGTCGACGGCCTCAGCCCGATCCCGGACGAAAAGGTCCGCGGCTACCAGAGCCTCGTCACACTGATGCAGCAGGGCCACGGCTACAACGGACAGTTCCTGAAGGACACCGCGGACGACATCCGGCACGCCGAGGAGTCGTACACACCCGAGGACGGCAACCCGACCGAGTCGATCTGGGGCCTGCGAGACAAGTTCAGCGGCGGGGACCGGGGCTGGTTCGCCAACGATCCGCTCGACGGCGTGCTCGGCATTATGTCCCACGACCCGAAGACCAGCACCGAGTACCTGGACCCGGCCCACAACGACAACCTCCGGTACCTGCTCCACGAGCGGAACTGGGACACCGTCGTGGACCACTACGCGACCCCGCCCGGCGGCACGACAGTCGGCATACCCGTCCTGGCGGAGGACGGCGATGTCCGCAAGGGCTTCGGCGCGGCCCTGGAGGCCGCCACCACCGGGGAGGCGCCGGGCGGCTACCACGCCGCGGGCCCGCACCACGAGCCGCAGGCCCGCATCCTGCAGCACACGATCAACACGCTGTACACGGACAAGCACGCCCAGGAGCTCCCGAAGGGCCTGGTCACGCCACTGGCCCACATCCTGACGTCGTACACACCGGACACGCACGAGACCTACGCCGAGTCCTCCTCGCAGTACGCCATCGACTGGGACAGCGAGGGATCTGTCTGGAGCGACAAGGACGGAGCCCACATGGCTGTGGGGCACCAGCGTCTCGCCGCTGTCATGCGAGGCATTGCCAACGACCCCGAGGCGTTCGGACACGTCTACGGGGCAGAGCAGAGTTACGCGCACCACGTCCTGGACACGATCCCCGCGGACGCCGGCGACAAGACAATCCGCGACCGGATCGTGGAGTCCTCCCGGGCCATGGGCGCCTACGACGGCATACGGTCGGACATCATCTACGACGAGCGGTTCAAGAAGACGCAGTGGGCCGCCGACTTCAATCACGGGCTGGGCACGTCCCTCAGCACGGCGCTGATGTTCAACCCGGTGAAGGACCTCAGCCCCGTCGGGGACCTCACCTCGAAGACCCTCGACGTGTGGACGTACGAGTCGAACAAGGAGCACACGGCCGAGGCGAACCTCGCCGCCACCGAGCAGAACGCCAAGACCTACGACGCCGGGCAGCACGACGTCGAGAAGCTGGTGCGGGCCTGGGCGGACAGCCGCGGCCACGCCATCGACAGCGACTGGACGAAGTACTACGTCCACGCGGGCCAGAACGACTACGAGCACGGCCGTGACCGCACGCTGAGCACGCTGCGTGCGGACCGCTGACACGGCACGGAACGGTCACCCGACGAAAATGAGCGCGATGCAGAAGAAGTCCGGTCTCCGAGGCATCCACGCGGGCTGGTACGCGGGGGTGGCCGTGCTGGTCCTGGGACTCGTGGCGGCCGTCCTGTACGGCTCCGGGGCGTACGATTCCTGGCGTGACGGCCGCTCGCTGGACAAGGCCTGCGACGGCACCCTGGCCCAGGACGGACTGGCCTCGGCGCTGGGGTCCTCGGACCTGAGGGCCGAGCAGGACGACGGCGGTGCCCTGGCCGAGTGCCTCGTGAAGACGTCCCCCGGGACCGGACGCGCCGTGCGGATCACCCTGCGCTGGAGCACCGCGGGGGCACCCTCGGGCAGCCTGGTCTGGTACGACTCGGACTACAACGGAGTGCGGGCGCAGGCGGCGCCGCTCGGAGGCGGCTGGCCCGGCGTCGTCCGCTACGACGGCACCTGGCAGATCATGGTCGCGCTCGACTGCGCGAACGAGAAGGACAAGGCGCTGGTCACCTACGGTGACCTCTACGGCGCCTCCGGCGGGACCGCGCTCACCGGGCTCGGCCGGGTGACCACCGAGACCGCCCGGAAGGCGGCCGGAAAGTACGGCTGCCGGGTGAAGGCCGGCAAGCCACTCAGCAAGGTGTCCACGGCCCGCCTCGGCAAGCCCGGCACGGCGAAGCCGCTCGCGCAGGCGCAGGGGTCCTGCGTCGCGCTGCGTGCCCTGTCGGTGGCCGGGAGCGGTACACCCGGGATCATGGAGTATCCGGCGGACCCGGACGCCCCGCAGACCAACTGCTACATGGTGACCGGTGCGGAGAAGCCCGGCTACGGGCTGTACGCGTACTACGGCGCCGCCGCCAAGGACTACGAGTCGACCGGGTTCGGCGGCCCTGATCACGACTCCGTTGTGGCGACCGCGACCTGCCCCCGGGCCAGCCACGAGGCGGTCTTCGCGGTCTACCACCTCTACGACCGGGACTCCGACAGCTATCCGGTCCCGCACTACTCCGCCTCGTTCGCCCGGTCCGCGCTGAAGCTTTTCGCCGAGCACGAGGCGGAGCAACGCGGCTGTGACGGGGTACGGATCATGGACCGGCCGTGAACGCGGACCCTGGTTTGACCTACGTCACCTTGGGGGTAATCTCTTCGGCTCGATTGGCGGAGCGCCTGCCCCATATGGCAGACTGTCCGAGTTGCTCGGTCGAGTGTTGATGCTGCGCGCCTCCCGCCGGGAGGACCGGAAGCGAGTCCCACAGTACTCGTCGTCCTAACTGCCCTCGGGCAGCACTGGGACGGACGTACGGGAATCTTCCGGGAAGCGTGGGCGCGGCACCGGCCAGGCGCCCGGTGGGCCCGAGGTCCCCGGTCTGCGGTTCCGGAAGGGCCGTGTCAATCCCGCAGGGATGTTCGAACAAGGGACATCTGTGTCAGCGGGGGCGCGACACGCCCGACCGCGTGGGTCGGAGAACGAGGGATGCAGGAACCGCCGGGTTCCAGAGCGTGAGAAGAGACAGGACTACTGAGTAGCCATGGCGGGACAGAAGATCCGCATCCGGCTCAAGGCCTACGACCACGAGGTCATCGACTCCTCGGCGAAGAAGATCGTCGAGACGGTGACCCGTACCGGTGCGTCGGTCGCGGGCCCGGTGCCGCTGCCCACTGAGAAGAACGTGTACTGCGTCATCAAGTCGCCGCACAAGTACAAGGACTCGCGCGAGCACTTCGAGATGCGCACGCACAAGCGCCTGATCGACATCCTCGACCCGACCCCCAAGACCGTTGACTCTCTGATGCGACTCGACCTGCCGGCCGGTGTCGACATCGAGATCAAGCTCTGAGGCTGGTGGGCTGAGAATGGCTAAGCAGATCAAGGGCATCCTGGGCGAGAAGCTCGGCATGACGCAGGTGTGGGACGAGAACAACCGTGTTGTTCCGGTCACCGTCGTCAAGGCCGGCCCCAACGTCGTCACCCAGGTCCGTACGAACGACACTGACGGCTACGAGTCGGTCCAGATCGCCTTCGGCGAGATCGACCCGCGCAAGGTGAACAAGCCCCTCAAGGGCCACTTCGCCAAGGCCGACGTCACCCCGCGTCGTCACCTCGTCGAGATCCGCACGTCGGACGCCTCCGAGTACACGCTCGGCCAGGAGATCACCGCTGCGGTGTTCGAGGCCGGTACCAAGGTCGACGTCACCGGCAAGAGCAAGGGCAAGGGCTTCGCCGGTGTCATGAAGCGCCACAACTTCCGTGGCCTCGGCGCCGGACACGGCACCCAGCGCAAGCACCGCTCCCCCGGTTCCATCGGTGGCTGCGCCACCCCGGGCCGTGTGTTCAAGGGCCTCCGCATGGCGGGTCGCATGGGCAACGAGCGGGTCACCACCCAGAACCTGACCGTCCACGCCGTTGACGCGGAGAAGGGTCTGCTGCTCATCAAGGGCGCGGTTCCCGGTCCGAACGGCGGCCTCGTCCTGGTCCGCACCGCGGCCAAGGGGGCCTGAGGTAACCGATGAGCACTGTTGACATCCTTTCGCCGGCGGGCGAGAAGGCCGGTTCCGTCGAGCTCCCCGCGGAGATCTTCGACGCCAAGGTCAGCGTTCCGCTGATCCACCAGGTCGTCGTCGCGCAGCTGGCCGCCGCCCGTCAGGGCACGCACAAGACCAAGACCCGCGGTGAAGTCCGTGGTGGCGGCAAGAAGCCGTACCGCCAGAAGGGCACCGGTCGCGCCCGTCAGGGTTCGACCCGCGCGCCGCAGTTCGCCGGTGGTGGCGTCGTGCACGGTCCCGTGCCGCGTGACTACTCGCAGCGCACCCCGAAGAAGATGAAGGCCGCCGCCCTGCGCGGTGCCCTCACCGACCGGGCGCGTCACAACCGCATCCACGTCGTCTCCGGCGTGGTCGAGGGCGAGACCCCCAGCACCAAGGCCGCCAAGTCGCTGTTCGGCAAGATCTCGGAGCGCAAGAACCTGCTCCTGGTCGTCGACCGCGCCGACGAGGCCGCGTGGCTGTCCGCCCGTAACCTGCCCCAGGTCCACATCCTGGAGCCGGGCCAGCTGAACACGTACGACGTTCTCGTCTCGGACGACGTGGTCTTCACCCAGGCCGCTTTCGAGTCCTTCGTCGCCGGCCCGAAGGCCAACGACACCGAAGGGAGCGAGGTCTGATGGCCATCCGTCACCCCGCTATCGCCTCGAAGGCCGCCAAGGCCGCCAAGGCCGCGCGCGTCGCCAAGGCGCGTCGCCACGCCGCCGAGGGCAAGAACACCGTCGAGACCCCGCTGAGCAAGTCGTACACGGACCCCCGTGACGTCCTGCTGAAGCCGGTCGTCTCCGAGAAGAGCTACGCGCTGCTCGACGAGAACAAGTACACGTTCGTCGTCGACCCGCGGGCCAACAAGACCCAGATCAAGGAGGCCGTCCAGGCGGTCTTCGACGTCAAGGTCACCGGGGTCAACACGATCAACCGCCAGGGCAAGCGCAAGCGGACCCGCACCGGTTTCGGCCAGCGTGCCGCCACCAAGCGCGCGATCGTGACCCTCGCCGAGGGCGACCGTATCGACATCTTCGGCGGTCCGACCGCGTAAGCGGTCAGGATCGTCCGATATCGGACGAGGACTGAGAAATGGGAATCCGCAAGTACAAGCCGACGACTCCTGGCCGTCGTGGCGCCAGCGTCGCCGACTTCGTCGAGGTCACGCGGTCCACGCCGGAGAAGTCGCTGGTCCGTCCCCTGCACAGCAAGGGCGGCCGTAACAACGCCGGTCGTGTGACCGTTCGCCACCAGGGTGGCGGACACAAGCGCGCCTACCGTGTGATCGACTTCCGTCGTCACGACAAGGACGGCGTGCCGGCGAAGGTCGCGCACATCGAGTACGACCCCAACCGCACCGCGCGCATCGCGCTGCTGCACTACGCCGACGGCGAGAAGCGCTACATCCTCGCCCCGCGCAACCTGCAGCAGGGCGACACCGTGGAGAACGGTCCCGGGGCCGACATCAAGCCGGGCAACAACCTGGCCCTCCGCAACATCCCGGTCGGTACCACGATCCACGCGATCGAGCTCCGTCCCGGTGGCGGTGCCAAGTTCGCCCGCTCCGCCGGTGCCTCCGTGCAGCTGCTCGCGAAGGAGGGCGCCTACGCCCACCTCCGCATGCCGTCCGGTGAGATCCGCCTGGTCGACGTGCGCTGCCGCGCCACCGTCGGCGAGGTCGGCAACGCCGAGCAGAGCAACATCAACTGGGGCAAGGCGGGCCGCAAGCGGTGGCTGGGCGTTCGCCCGACCGTCCGTGGTGTGGTCATGAACCCGGTTGACCACCCGCACGGTGGTGGTGAGGGCCGGACCTCCGGTGGTCGCCACCCTGTGTCCCCGTGGGGCAAGAAGGAAGGCCGTACTCGTTCGCCCAAGAAGGCGTCGAACAAGTACATCGTCCGCCGCCGCAAGACGAACAAGAAGCGCTAAGGACGGGTTGAGATGCCTCGTAGCTTGAAGAAGGGGCCCTTCGTCGACGACCACCTGATGAAGAAGGTGGACACGCAGAACGAAGCCGGCACCAAGAACGTCATCAAGACCTGGTCCCGTCGCTCGATGATCGTCCCGGCCATGCTCGGCCACACGATCGCGGTGCACAACGGCAAGACCCACATCCCGGTGTTCGTCACCGAGTCGATGGTCGGCCACAAGCTCGGCGAGTTCTCGCCGACGCGCACCTTCCGGGGCCACGTCAAGGAAGACCGGAAGTCGAAGCGCCGCTAGTAGCGGATCGCATTCAGACACGTAAGTAACTGAAGGGACAACCATGGAAGCCAGGGCCCAGGCGCGGTACATCCGCGTCACGCCCATGAAGGCCCGCCGCGTGGTGGACCTCATCCGTGGCATGGACGCCACGGAGGCCCAGGCCGTCCTGCGATTCGCTCCGCAGGCCGCCTCGGTGCCGGTGGGCAAGGTGCTGGACAGCGCCATCGCCAACGCCGCGCACAACTACGACCACACCGATGTCGACAGCCTCTTCGTTTCCGAGGCCTACGTCGACGAGGGCCCGACCCTGAAGCGGTTCCGTCCGCGTGCCCAGGGCCGTGCCTACCGGATCCGCAAGCGGACCAGCCACATCACCGTGGTCGTCAGCAGCAAGGAAGGAACCCGGTAATGGGCCAGAAGGTAAACCCGCACGGGTTCCGGCTCGGTGTCACGACCGACTTCAAGTCGCGTTGGTACGCCGACAAGCTGTACAAGGACTACGTCAAGGAAGACGTCGCCATCCGTCGGATGATGACGTCCGGCATGGAGCGCGCCGGCATCTCGAAGGTCGAGATCGAGCGCACCCGTGACCGTGTGCGTGTGGACATCCACACCGCGCGTCCGGGCATCGTGATCGGCCGCCGTGGCGCCGAGGCCGACCGCATCCGCGGTGACCTCGAGAAGCTCACGGGCAAGCAGGTCCAGCTGAACATCCTCGAGGTCAAGAACCCCGAGACCGACGCTCAGCTGGTTGCCCAGGCCGTCGCCGAGCAGCTCTCCTCCCGCGTCTCCTTCCGCCGGGCCATGCGCAAGAGCATGCAGTCCGCCATGAAGGCCGGCGCCAAGGGCATCAAGATCCAGTGCGGTGGCCGCCTCGGCGGCGCCGAGATGTCCCGCTCGGAGTTCTACCGCGAGGGCCGCGTGCCCCTGCACACGCTCCGCGCGAACGTGGACTACGGCTTCTTCGAGGCCAAGACGACCTTCGGCCGCATCGGTGTGAAGGTCTGGATCTACAAGGGCGACGTCAAGAACATCGCCGAGGTCCGCGCCGAGAACGCTGCCGCCCGTGCGGGTAACCGCCCGGCCCGCGGTGGCGCCGACCGCCCGGCCCGTGGTGGCCGCGGTGGCGAGCGGCGCGGTCGCAAGCCGCAGCAGGCTGCCGGCGCCGAGGCCCCCAAGGCCGAGGCTCCCGCCGCCGCTCCGGCTGAGAGCACCGGAACGGAGGCCTGACCGTCATGCTGATCCCCCGTAGGGTCAAGCACCGCAAGCAGCACCAC
This sequence comes from Streptomyces sp. NPDC004658, assembly GCF_040609555.1. Lineage (NCBI taxonomy): Bacteria > Bacillati > Actinomycetota > Actinomycetes > Kitasatosporales > Streptomycetaceae > Streptomyces > Streptomyces sp. NPDC004658. The sequence continues at coordinate 61,557 of NZ_JBEXKG010000005.1, read as the reverse complement.
CCGAAGCGCAACGGTATGTCCAAGGGTGGAACGCAGGTTGCGTTCGGCGAGTACGGCATCCAGGCGCTGACCCCGGCCTACGTCACGAACCGCCAGATCGAGGCGGCTCGTATCGCGATGACCCGTCACATCAAGCGTGGCGGCAAGGTCTGGATCAACATCTACCCGGACCGTCCCCTCACCAAGAAGCCGGCCGAGACCCGCATGGGTTCCGGTAAGGGTTCTCCGGAGTGGTGGATCGCCAACGTCAAGCCCGGACGCGTGATGTTCGAGCTGTCGTACCCCAACGAGAAGATCGCCCGTGAGGCGCTGACGCGTGCGGCCCACAAGCTGCCGATGAAGTGCCGGATCGTCAAGCGCGAGGCAGGTGAAGCGTGATGTCGGCCGGTACCAAGGCGTCCGAGCTGCGCGAGCTGGGCAACGAGGAGCTTCTGGCGAAGCTCCGCGAGGCCAAGGAAGAGCTGTTCAACCTCCGCTTCCAGGCGGCGACGGGTCAGCTCGAGAACCACGGTCGGCTGAAGGCCGTCCGCAAGGACATCGCGCGGATCTACACCCTGATGCGTGAGCGCGAGCTGGGCATCGAGACGGTGGAGAGCGCCTGATGAGCGAGAGCAACGTGACTGAGAACACCGAAGCCCGAGGCTTCCGCAAGACCCGTGAGGGTCTGGTCGTCAGCGACAAGATGGACAAGACCGTCGTCGTCGCCGTCGAGGACCGTGTGAAGCACGCGCTGTACGGCAAGGTCATCCGCCGTACGAACAAGCTCAAGGCCCACGACGAGCAGAACGCTGCGGGCGTCGGCGACCGCGTCCTCCTCATGGAGACCCGGCCGCTGTCCGCGACGAAGCGCTGGCGCGTCGTCGAGATCCTCGAGAAGGCCAAGTAATTCCTGCGGGGCAGACCCCGCAGGTCAGTTCCGCCAGGCTCGGCAGGGGCTCCCTGAGAAGGCAGCCCCTGCCGGGAACCGGCAGACGATCAGGAGATAGACGTGATCCAGCAGGAGTCGCGACTGCGTGTCGCCGACAACACTGGTGCGAAGGAGATCCTTTGCATCCGTGTGCTCGGTGGCTCCGGTCGCCGCTACGCGGGCATCGGTGACGTCATCGTCGCCACCGTCAAGGACGCGATCCCCGGTGGCAACGTGAAGAAGGGTGACGTCGTCAAGGCGGTCATCGTTCGCACCGTCAAGGAGCGCCGCCGTCCGGACGGCTCGTACATCCGCTTCGACGAGAACGCCGCCGTCATTCTGAAGAACGACGGCGACCCTCGCGGCACCCGCATCTTCGGCCCGGTCGGGCGTGAGCTGCGCGAGAAGAAGTTCATGAAGATCATCTCGCTGGCTCCGGAGGTGCTGTAAGCATGAAGATCAAGAAGGGCGACCTGGTCCAGGTCATCACCGGCAAGGACAAGGGCAAGCAGGGCAAGGTCATTGCCGCTTACCCGCGCGAGGAGCGCGTCCTGGTCGAGGGTGTCAACCGGGTCAAGAAGCACACCAAGGCCGGTCCGACCGCCAGCGGTTCCCAGGCCGGCGGCATCGTGACCACCGAGGCCCCGATCCACGTGTCCAACGTCCAGCTGGTCGTGGAGAAGGACGGTCAGAAGGTCGTCACGCGTGTCGGCTACCGCTTCGACGAAGAGGGCAACAAGATCCGCGTTGCCAAGCGGACGGGTGAGGACATCTGATGGCTACCACCACCACTCCGCGTCTGAAGCAGAAGTACCGCGAGGAGATCGCGGGCAAGCTGCGTGACGAGTTCAAGTACGAGAACGTCATGCAGGTCCCGGGCCTCGTCAAGATCGTGGTCAACATGGGTGTGGGCGACGCCGCCCGCGACTCCAAGCTGATCGAGGGCGCCATCCGCGACCTCACCACGATCACCGGTCAGAAGCCGGCCGTCACCAAGGCCCGCAAGTCCATCGCGCAGTTCAAGCTGCGTGAGGGTCAGCCGATCGGTGCCCACGTCACGCTCCGTGGCGACCGCATGTGGGAGTTCCTGGACCGCACCCTGTCGCTCGCGCTGCCGCGCATCCGCGACTTCCGCGGCCTGTCCCCCAAGCAGTTCGACGGCCGTGGCAACTACACCTTCGGTCTCACGGAGCAGGTCATGTTCCACGAGATCGACCAGGACAAGATCGACCGCGTCCGGGGTATGGACATCACCGTGGTGACCACGGCGACCAACGACGAAGAGGGCCGTGCCCTTCTCCGTCACCTCGGCTTCCCGTTCAAGGAGGCGTGAGCGAGATGGCGAAGAAGGCTCTCATCGCGAAGGCTGCTCGCAAGCCCAAGTTCGGTGTGCGTGGCTACACCCGCTGCCAGCGCTGCGGCCGTCCCCACTCCGTGTACCGCAAGTTCGGCCTGTGCCGCGTGTGCCTTCGTGAGATGGCTCACCGTGGCGAGCTGCCGGGCGTGACCAAGAGCTCCTGGTAATCCCTGCTTTTAGGGATTCCTGGACCTCTCGGTAAGCAACCGGGACGGCAGGGGCGCCTGCCCTCATGGCTTAGGCTAGGAGGGTTGGGCCTCTGCCGCCCTGAACGACTTACTACGCCGTAGGTCCCCGCGCCGCACCCGTCCCGTCCATGTACGGGGAGAGGGATGGCGCATATAGGAAACCCCGGCGAGAAAGGCCACAGGCCAATTCATGACCATGACTGATCCGATCGCAGACATGCTGACGCGTCTGCGGAACGCGAACTCGGCGTACCACGACTCGGTGTCGATGCCGCACTCCAAGATCAAGTCGCACATCGCGGAGATCCTCCAGCAGGAGGGCTTCATCACGGGCTGGAAGGTCGAGGACGCCGAGGTCGGCAAGAACCTCGTCCTGGAGCTGAAGTTCGGCCCCAACCGTGAGCGCTCCATCGCGGGCATCAAGCGGATCTCCAAGCCCGGTCTCCGGGTGTACGCGAAGTCCACCAACCTGCCGAAGGTGCTCGGCGGCCTCGGCGTGGCGATCATCTCCACGTCGCACGGGCTCCTCACCGACAAGCAGGCCGGCAAGAAGGGCGTGGGTGGGGAAGTCCTCGCCTACGTCTGGTAGCAGAAGGGAACGGAGGAAACAGCTATGTCGCGCATCGGCAAGCTCCCCATCGCGGTTCCCGCCGGCGTGGACGTCACCATCGACGGCCGCACGGTCTCGGTCAAGGGCCCCAAGGGCTCGCTGACCCACACCGTTGCCGCGCCGATCGACATCGCTAAGGGCGAGGACGGCACCCTCCAGGTGACCCGCCCGAACGACGAGCGTCAGAGCAAGGCCCTGCACGGCCTCTCCCGCACGCTGGTGGCGAACATGATCACCGGCGTGACCCAGGGTTACGTGAAGAAGCTCGAGATCAGCGGTGTCGGTTACCGAGTGACCGCCAAGGGTTCCAACCTGGAGTTCGCTCTCGGTTACAGCCACCCGATCGTGGTCGAGGCCCCCGAGGGCATCACCTTCAAGGTGGAGACCCCGACCCGTTTCTCGGTCGAGGGCATCGACAAGCAGAAGGTCGGCGAGGTTGCGGCCAACATCCGCAAGCTGCGCAAGCCCGACCCGTACAAGGCCAAGGGCGTCAAGTACGAGGGCGAAGTCATCCGCCGCAAGGTCGGAAAGGCGGGTAAGTAAGCCATGGCATACGGGCAGAAGATCCTCAAGGGCGACGCCTACAAGCGCGCCGCGATCAAGCGCCGTCACATCCGGATCCGCAAGAAGGTGTCCGGTACGGCGGAGCGTCCCCGTCTGGTCGTGACCCGCTCCAACCGCCACATCGTGGCGCAGGTGATCGACGACCTGAAGGGCCACACCCTGGCGTCGGCGTCCACCCTGGACGCGTCGATCCGTGGTGGCGAGGCGGACAAGTCCGCGCAGGCCAAGCAGGTCGGCGCGCTGGTCGCCGAGCGTGCCAAGGCCGCCGGTGTCGAGGCCGTCGTGTTCGACCGAGGTGGCAACCAGTACGCCGGGCGCATCGCCGCCCTGGCGGACGCCGCCCGCGAAGCCGGGCTCAAGTTCTGAGCCGCTTGTAGCTAGCGGAAAGAGAGAGGTAATCCAATGGCTGGACCCCAGCGCCGCGGAAGCGGTGCCGGTGGCGGCGAGCGGCGGGACCGGAAGGGCCGTGACGGCGGCGCTGCTGCCGCCGAGAAGACCGCGTACGTCGAGCGCGTCGTCGCGATCAACCGCGTCGCCAAGGTTGTGAAGGGTGGTCGTCGCTTCAGCTTCACCGCGCTGGTCGTGGTGGGCGACGGTGACGGCACCGTGGGTGTCGGGTACGGCAAGGCCAAGGAGGTGCCGGCCGCCATCGCCAAGGGCGTTGAGGAGGCCAAGAAGCACTTCTTCAAGGTCCCCCGGATCCAGGGCACCATCCCCCACCCCATCCAGGGTGAGAAGGCTGCCGGCGTCGTGCTGCTCAAGCCCGCGTCCCCGGGTACCGGTGTGATCGCCGGTGGTCCGGTGCGTGCCGTGCTCGAGTGCGCCGGTATCCACGACGTGCTGTCGAAGTCGCTCGGCTCCGACAACGCGATCAACATCGTGCACGCGACCGTGGAGGCCCTGAAGGGTCTGCAGCGCCCCGAGGAGATCGCGGCCCGCCGTGGTCTGCCGCTCGAGGACGTCGCTCCCGCGGCCCTGCTGCGTGCGCGTGCCGGGGTGGGTGCGTAATCATGGCGCAGCTCAAGATCACGCAGGTCAAGTCCTACATCGGCAGCAAGCAGAACCACCGTGACACCCTGCGGTCGCTTGGTCTCAAGGGGATCAACACCGTGGTCGTCAAGGAGGACCGCCCCGAGTTCCGCGGCATGGTGCACACCGTCCGCCACCTCGTGACGGTCGAGGAGGTCGACTGATCATGGCGGAGCAGAACCCGCTGAAGATCCACAACCTCCGTCCCGCCCCGGGCGCCAAGACCGCCAAGACCCGTGTCGGTCGTGGTGAGGCGTCGAAGGGTAAGACGGCCGGTCGTGGTACCAAGGGCACCAAGGCCCGCTACCAGGTTCCGGAGCGCTTCGAGGGTGGCCAGATGCCGCTCCACATGCGCCTCCCGAAGCTGAAGGGCTTCAAGAACCCGTTCAAGACCGAGTACCAGGTCGTGAACCTCGACAAGCTGGCCGCGCTCTACCCCGAGGGTGGCGAGGTCACGGTCGAGGGTCTGGTGGCCAAGGGTGCCGTTCGCAAGAACAGCCTCGTCAAGGTCCTCGGCCAGGGCGAGGTCTCCGTGGCGCTGCAGGTGACGGTCGACGCCGTCTCCGGCTCCGCCAAGGAGAAGATCACCGCCGCCGGCGGCACGGTCACCGAGCTCGTCTGAGTCCTTCGGACGACGCCTCGATGACGTAAACGATCCCGACCGGGGATACCTCACAATGGGGTATCCCCGGTTGGTCGTTCCTAGGGGGGCAGTGTCGCCGGTAAGGTGGCCTGCACTGTTCTTTTTCGTATTCGTCGAACTCAGACCGTCACCCTTGACGCAGTTGCGCGGGGGTCGCAGGAGGCACCGTGCTCACCGCGTTCGCCCGGGCGTTCAGGACGCCCGACCTGCGCAAGAAGCTGCTCTTCACGCTGGGCATCATCGTGGTCTACCGGGTCGGTACCCACATCCCGATCCCCGGCGTGAACTACAAGGCAGTCCAGACCTGTGTGAACGAGGCCCAGGGCAACCAGGGCCTGTTCGGCCTCGTGAACATGTTCAGTGGTGGTGCGCTGCTGCAGATCACGGTCTTCGCGCTCGGCATCATGCCGTACATCACGGCCAGCATCATCCTTCAGCTGCTGACCGTGGTCATCCCGCGCCTGGAAGCCCTGAAGAAGGAGGGCCAGGCCGGCACGGCGAAGATCACGCAGTACACCCGTTACCTCACCGTGGCGCTCGCCATCCTGCAGGGCACCGGCCTGGTCGCCACCGCCCGCAGCGGCGCGCTCTTCAGCGGTTGCTCGGTCGCCACGAGCATCGTCCCGGACCAGGCGATCTTCACCACGATCACCATGGTCATCTGCATGACCGCGGGTACGGCCGTCGTGATGTGGCTCGGTGAGCTGGTCACCGACCGCGGTATCGGCAACGGCATGTCGATCCTGATGTTCATCTCGATCGCCGCGACCTTCCCGTCCGCGCTGTGGGCCATCAAGAAGCAGGGCACCCTGGCCGGCGGCTGGATCGAGTTCGGCACCGTCATCGCGGTGGGCCTGGTCATGGTCGCGCTCGTCGTCTTCGTCGAGCAGGCCCAGCGCCGCATCCCGGTGCAGTACGCGAAGCGCATGATCGGACGCCGTTCCTACGGCGGCACGTCCACGTACATCCCGCTCAAGGTCAACCAGGCGGGTGTGATTCCCGTCATCTTCGCCTCCTCGCTGCTCTACATCCCGGCGCTCGTGGCGCAGTTCGCGGGAGGCAAGTCGGGCTGGAAGACTTGGGTCGAGCAGAACCTCACCAAGGGCGACCACCCGATTTACATCGTTTCGTACTTCTTGCTCATCGTTTTCTTCGCGTTCTTCTACGTGGCGATCTCCTTCAACCCCGAAGAAGTAGCCGACAACATGAAGAAGTATGGTGGCTTCATCCCGGGCATCCGGGCTGGCCGACCGACCGCTGAGTACCTGAGCTACGTGCTCAACCGGATCACCTGGCCGGGTTCGCTGTATCTGGGTCTGATCGCTCTCGTACCGACAATGGCGTTGGTGGGCTTCGGGGCAAGCCAGAACTTCCCCTTCGGCGGGACCAGCATCCTGATCATCGTGGGTGTCGGCCTCGAGACGGTGAAGCAGATCGAGAGCCAGCTCCAGCAGCGCAATTACGAAGGGTTCCTCCGCTGATGCGTATCGTCCTCGTCGGGCCGCCGGGTGCCGGTAAGGGAACGCAGGCCGTCCGGCTCGCAGAGAAGCTGGACGTCCCGCACATCTCCACGGGCGACCTGTTCCGGGCCAACATCAGTCGGCAGACGGAGCTGGGCAAGCTCGCGAAGTCCTACATGGACGCCGGCAACCTCGTTCCCGACGAGGTGACGATCGCGATGGCCAAGGACCGCATGGAGCAGCCGGACGCGGAGAACGGCTTCCTGCTGGACGGCTTCCCGCGCAACGTCTCGCAGGCGGAGGCGCTGGACGAGCTGCTGCAGACCGAGGGCATCACCCTGGACGCCGTCCTGGACCTGGAGGTCCCCGAGGACGAGGTCGTCAAGCGCATCGCCGGCCGGCGCATCTGCCGGAACGACTCCTCCCACGTCTTCCACGTGACGTACAGCCCGCCCAAGCAGGAGGGCGTCTGCGACGTCTGCGGCGGCGAGCTGTACCAGCGCGACGACGACTCCGAGGAGACCGTCCGCAAGCGGCTGGAGGTCTACCACACGCAGACCGAGCCGATCATCGACTACTACAAGGCGCAGGGCCTGGTCGTGACGATCTCCTCCCTGGGCCCGGTGGACGAGATCACGCGGCGGGCGCTGGAGGCCCTCAAGCGCGAGAAGGCCGAGAAGTAGCTCCCGGCCCTTCCGGCCGCGGTGCCCTCCCCGGGGCGCCGCGGCCGTACTGTTGTACAGGTATCCCCAGTCGGTGTGAGTGACGGAGAGCGCAGGCCCCCCATGGTGCAGATCAAGACCCCCGAGCAGATCGCGAAGATGCGGGCGGCGGGCCTGGTCGTAGCCGCCATCCACGCGGCCACCCGCGAGGCCGCCGTGCCGGGCGCCACCACCAAGGACCTGGACGAGGTGGCCCGCAAGGTCCTCGCCGAGCACGGCGCCAAGTCGAACTTCCTGGGCTACGGCGGCTTCCCCGCCACCATCTGCACCTCCGTGAACGACGTGGTCGTCCACGGCATCCCCTCCGACGACGTCGTCCTCAAGGACGGCGACATCATCTCCATCGACTGCGGCGCGATCGTCGACGGCTGGCACGGCGACGCGGCCTACACCGCGTTCGTGGGCTCCGGTCACGCCCCGGAGCTGATCGAGCTGTCCCGGGTGACGGAAGAGTCGATGTGGGCCGGTATCGCGGCCATGAAGCAGGGCAACCGCCTGGTCGACATCTCCCGGGCGATCGAGACGTACATCCGCCGCCAGCCCAAGCCGGGCGGCGGCCGGTACGGGATCATCGAGGACTACGGCGGCCACGGCATCGGCACCGAGATGCACATGGACCCGCACCTGCTGAACTACGTCGACCGCCGGCGCGGCAAGGGCCCCAAGCTGGTCCCGGGCTTCTGCCTCGCGATCGAGCCGATGGTGTCGCTGGGCACCCCGCGCACCGAGGTCCTGTCGGACGACTGGACGGTCATCACCACCGACGGCACCTGGTCCTCCCACTGGGAGCACTCAGTCGCCCTGACGGAGCAGGGCCCGCTGGTCCTGACGGCCCCCGACGGCGGCAGGGCCAAGCTCGCCGAGTACGGCGTCACGGCGGCACCGGACCCGCTCGCTTAACGATCTCCCCCGTAGGGCAGACTTCCTCGATTCGCCTTTCGGGGTGCGCCGACGTAGACTGACTCGTCGGCTCTCGTGCACCCGCATGTCCGCATGCTCCCGCAAGGGAATCCCAGGGATCGCCTGAGAGTCGATCAAGGTAGTCGATTCGAAGGGCGAAGCGTGGCCAAGAAGCAAGGTGCCATCGAGATCGAGGGCACTGTCGTCGAGTCTCTGCCGAACGCCATGTTCAAGGTCGAGCTCCAGAACGGCCACCAGGTCCTGGCACACATCAGCGGCAAGATGCGTATGCACTACATCCGCATCCTCCCTGACGACCGGGTCGTGGTGGAGCTGTCTCCGTACGACCTGACGCGTGGCCGGATCGTCTACCGGTACAAGTAGATCTTGCCCGCGCCCCGGGCCCGCCCGGTGCGATGGCACTGACCCGGAGAACCTCACCCCATGAAGGTCAAGCCGAGCGTCAAGAAGATCTGCGACAAGTGCAGGGTGATCCGCCGTCACGGCCGGGTCATGGTCATCTGCGAGAACCCGCGCCACAAGCAGCGCCAGGGCTGACGCACGACCATCACCCTCTGCACCTCTATCGCAGAGTTTTCGCGCGACGCGAGCTGAATATGTTCATACGCAGAGCCCGAGCCATCCAGCTCGACACCCCCGGTTCGGAGGCCGGGGACCCGGTTCGTACCTAGTACGGCGGCCGGGAGCCGGTTCTGTGGAAGACCTCCGAAGATTCACCAGGAGCCATTGAATGGCACGCGTTTCCGGTGTCGACATCCCGCGCGACAAGCGCGTGGAGATCGCCCTCACCTACGTGTTCGGCATCGGCCGGACCCTCTCGAAGGAGACGCTGGCTGCGACCGGCGTCGACCCGAACACCCGCGTTCGTGACCTGACCGAAGAGCAGCTGGTCGCGATCCGCGAGTACGTCGACAACAACATCAAGACCGAGGGTGACCTCCGTCGCGAGATCCAGGCCGACATCCGCCGCAAGGTGGAGATCGGTACCTACCAGGGTCTCCGTCACCGTCGCGGTCTGCCCGTCCGCGGTCAGCGCACCAGCACCAACGCCCGCACCCGCAAGGGCCCGCGTCGCGCCATCGCCGGCAAGAAGAAGCCGGGCAAGAAGTAGTCCGCAGCGGACACCTGTCCACGGTCTTCGCTGTAGGACCGACCACCTCCCTCTAGGAGTTTGTAGATGCCCCCCAAGGGACGTCAGGGCGCTGCCAAGAAGGTGCGCCGCAAGGAAAAGAAGAACGTCGCTCACGGCCACGCGCACATCAAGAGCACGTTCAACAACACGATCGTCTCGATCACGGACCCGTCCGGCAACGTGATCTCCTGGGCCTCCGCCGGCCACGTCGGCTTCAAGGGCTCCCGGAAGTCCACGCCGTTCGCCGCGCAGATGGCCGCCGAGTCGGCCGCCCGCCGCGCCCAGGAGCACGGCATGCGCAAGGTCGACGTGTTCGTCAAGGGCCCGGGTTCCGGTCGTGAGACCGCGATCCGCTCGCTGCAGGCCACGGGCCTCGAGGTCGGCTCCATCCAGGACGTCACCCCGACCCCGCACAACGGCTGCCGTCCGCCGAAGCGTCGTCGCGTCTGACGCTTCCCCGGTCGCTGGTCGCGGGCGGTACGGCTCTTTCGGGTCGTGCCGCCCGTACCCTTGCAGTACCCGCGCTTCTCCGGCGCGGTTTCCGTCGGACGTCAAATAGCGGGCGTCCACGAAAGAAGGATCTGATCCACACATGCTGATCGCTCAGCGTCCCTCGTTGACCGAAGAGGTCGTCGACGAGTTCCGCTCCCGGTTCGTGATCGAGCCGCTGGAGCCGGGCTTCGGCTACACCCTCGGCAACTCCCTCCGCCGTACCCTCCTCTCCTCGATCCCCGGTGCCGCTGTCACCAGCATCCGGATCGACGGCGTGCTGCACGAGTTCACCACCGTGCCGGGCGTCAAGGAGGACGTCACCGACCTGATCCTCAACATCAAGCAGCTGGTCGTCTCCTCGGAGCACGACGAGCCGGTCGTGATGTACCTGCGCAAGCAGGGCCCGGGTCTGGTCACGGCCGCCGACATCGCGCCCCCGGCCGGCGTCGAGGTGCACAACCCCGACCTCGTCCTCGCCACGCTCAACGGCAAGGGCAAGCTGGAGATGGAGCTGACGGTCGAGCGCGGCCGCGGTTACGTCTCCGCCGTGCAGAACAAGCAGGTGGGCCAGGAGATCGGCCGTATCCCGGTCGACTCCATCTACTCGCCGGTGCTGAAGGTCACGTACAAGGTCGAGGCCACGCGTGTCGAGCAGCGCACCGACTTCGACAAGCTGATCGTCGACGTCGAGACCAAGCAGGCGATGCGTCCGCGTGACGCCATGGCCTCCGCGGGCAAGACCCTGGTCGAGCTGTTCGGTCTCGCGCGCGAGCTGAACATCGACGCCGAGGGCATCGACATGGGTCCGTCCCCGACGGACGCCGCGCTCGCCGCCGACCTGGCGCTGCCGATCGAGGAGCTGGAGCTCACCGTTCGGTCGTACAACTGCCTCAAGCGCGAGGGCATCCACTCCGTGGGTGAGCTGGTCGCGCGCTCCGAGGCCGACCTGCTGGACATCCGCAACTTCGGTGCGAAGTCCATCGACGAGGTCAAGGCGAAGCTGGCCGGCATGGGCCTGGCCCTCAAGGACAGCCCGCCCGGATTCGACCCGACCGCCGCCGCGGACGCGTTCGGTGCCGATGACGACGCTGACGCCGGTTTCGTGGAGACCGAGCAGTACTAAGAGCTCCGCGGGGAGGCCGTACTGCTTCTGCGGACCGGTCGTGGCTGGTCGCGCAGTTCCCCGCGCCCCTTCCGGGGCGCCCCTTCGGGGACGCCCCGGATCTCCGACGAGCAACCGCTCGCTCGGATACTGACCCCGGTACCTGACACGGCCGGGGCAGACACACAGGAGAAGAACCATGCCGAAGCCCACCAAGGGTGCCCGTCTGGGCGGCAGCGCCGCGCACGAGAAGCTCCTCCTCGCGAACCTCGCGAAGAGCCTCTTCGAGCACGGCCGTATCACCACCACCGAGGCGAAGGCCCGTCGCCTGCGTCCGTACGCCGAGCGTCTGATCACCAAGGCGAAGAAGGGTGACCTTCACAACCGCCGCCAGGTGCTTCAGGTCATCACGGACAAGAGCGTCGTCCACACGCTCTTCACCGAGATCGGCCCGCGCTACGAGAACCGTCCCGGTGGCTACACCCGCATCACCAAGATCGGTAACCGCCGTGGCGACAACGCGCCCATGGCCGTCATCGAGCTGGTCGAGGCGCTGACGGTGCAGCAGAAGGCCGTGGGTGAGGCCGAGGCCGCCACCAAGCGCGCGGTCAAGGAGGCCGACGAGGCGAAGGCCGAGGAGACCAAGGTCGAGGAGACCGAGGCCGCCGAGGCTCCCGCCGAGGAGTCGAAGGACGCGTAAGCGTTCTGCCCCCAGGGCGATGGCGGGCCCGTTCCTTTCGAGGAGCGGGCCCGCCCTTGTGTTGTTGAGAGGATCTGTACGTGAGTGACGAAGTACAGCCCGGCCATGTCCGTCTCCGTCTCGACCTGTCCTACGACGGCACCGACTTCCACGGCTGGGCCAAGCAGGCCGGTGGCAGGCGGACCGTGCAGGGGGAGATCGAGGACGCCCTGCGGACGGTGACCCGGTCACGGGAGACCTACGAGCTGACGGTCGCGGGGCGGACCGACGCCGGGGTGCACGCGCGCGGGCAGGTGGCGCACGTGGACCTGCCCGAGGGGGTCTGGCGCGAGCATCACGAGAAGCTGCTCAAGCGGCTCGCCGGCCGGCTGCCGAAGGACGTGCGGGTGTGGGCGCTCAGGGAGGCGCCGAGCGGGTTCAACGCGCGGTTCTCGGCCGTCTGGCGGCGCTACGCGTACCGGGTGACCGACAACCCGGGCGGGGTGGACCCGCTGCTGCGCAACCACGTGCTGTGGCACGACTGGCCGCTCGACGTGGACGCCATGAACGAGGCCGCCCGCGCGCTGCTCGGGGTGCACGACTTCGCCGCCTACTGCAAGCGGCGGGAGGGTGCGACGACGATCCGTACGCTCCAGGAGCTGAGCCTGGTCAGGGGGGACGACGGGATCATCACCGCCACCGTGCGCGCGGACGCCTTCTGCCACAACATGGTGCGGTCCCTGATCGGCGCGCTGCTGTTCGTGGGGGACGGGCACCGGGGGCCCGAGTGGCCCGGGAAGGTGCTGGCCGCGGGGGTGCGGGACTCCGCCGTGCATGTCGTACGGCCGCACGGGCTGACGCTGGAGGAGGTCGGCTATCCGGCCGACGAACTGCTGGCGGCCCGGAGCAGGGAGGCGCGGAACAAGCGGTCGCTGCCCGGAGCGTCGGGCTGTGAAACCTGTTAGTTACCTTCCATTTCGCTGATCTTATGCCTCATGTCTGGACTTACCAGGCGTAACACCCCTTAGCAACTCTTACGCGGTTCATACCTCTCGGATACAGTTGCGCCTCCCGGCCAAAAGTTCGACAGGGGTGGCCGGGGTTGGCTGGGGGGTCGACGGGCCGGAACGCCCGGGGTTGGACAAGGGCATGACTTCAGTGGGTCCCGTGCGGACCGGGGGGCGTCGCGCGGCGCGCCAGAGTGCGGGGCGGCGACGGGCCGGACGGGGCGGGAATCCCGCCCTCGGGCTGCTGCCGCTCCCGCCGACGGACCGGGAGAAGTACTCCTACGCGCACCGGCATCTGTGGATCCTGACCATCAGCTCACTGGTCAGCTTCTGCTGTCTGGTGATGAGCCAGTTCAAGCTGGCCCAGTCCACGCCGGTGCTGTGGATCTACACGCCGCTGCTGGTGTTCACGGTGATCTACTACCTGGTGTCGCTCCGGGTGAACGGCTTCACCCGGGACTTCGACATCGCCCACCACCGGCGGCTGGTGCAGAACTGGCGGCCCGAGGTGTACCCGTCCGTCGACGTGTTCCTGCCGGTGTGCGGGGAGCCCATCGAGGTGCTGCACAACACCTGGCGGCACGTGCGGGCGATGGCCGACCGCTACCCCGGGGTCTGCGTGCCGTTCGTGCTGGACGACGGCGCGAGCCCGGAGCTGGCCGCGATGGCGCGGGACTTCGGGTTCCGCTACGGCACCCGGGAGAACCGGGGCTGGTTCAAGAAGGCCGGCAATCTGCACTTCGGCTTCGCCCAGTCCGACGGCGAGTACATCCTCATCCTCGACGCCGACTTCACCCCGCGCGCGGATCTGCTGGAGGAACTGCTGCCCTACATGGACGCCGATCCCCGGATCGGGATCGTCCAGTCCCCGCAGTACTTCCGGGTGCTCGACTCGCAGAACTGGATCGAGCGCGGCGCGGGCGCGGTGCAGGAGCTGTTCTACCGGTCCGTGCAGGTGTCGCGGCAGGGCAGTGACGGCGCCATCTGCGTCGGTTCCTGCGCGATCTACCGGCGGGCGGCCCTGGAGACCAACGGCGGCACCACGCTGATCGAGCACTCCGAGGACGTGCACACCGGCTTCGACCTGCGCGGGCTCGGCTGGGACCTGCGGTACGTCCCGGTCGCGGTCTCCACCGGGGTGTGCCCGGACACCGCGGGCGCCTTCTTCAACCAGCAGTACCGCTGGTGCTCGGGATCGATGAGCCTGCTCGGCAGCCGCAAGTTCTGGCAGGCGAAGATCAAGCTCTCCAGCCGGCTGTGCTACATGTCCGGGTTCTTCTACTACATCCACACCGCGCTGTTCACCTTCGCGGCGCCGGTCATCCCGATCGTGCTGCTGCTGATGATGCCGGAGAAGCTCAAGGTGGAGCATCTGCTCCTGGTGCTGCCGAGCATCCTCTACACCACGATCGTCTTCCCGATGTGGCACCGGGCGCCGTACCGCCTGGAGGCGTGGGCGGCCCGCATGATGTACGGCTGGGCGCACGTCTTCGCCATCTGGGACATCCTGCGCAAGAACCGGATGGGCTGGCAGCCGACGGGCTCCTCCGGGGCCAAGAAGAACAAGACGCGGCGCTTCTGGATCGGCATGTGGGCCTGGAGCGGCGGCACGGCGCTGGTCTGGGTCACCGCGGCGGTGTACCGGACGTTCACCATGAACGCCCCGGACTTCGCCCTGATCCTGTCCTCCGGGTTGTTCTACGCGCTGGTCGTGGGCCGGGTCCTGGTCCAGCCGCGCTCGGGGGCGGAGGCCGTCTGATGCCACTGACGAAACGATTCCGCAACGGTCGTACGGCCCGACTCCACAGCGGCGGTACGGCCCGCGCCGCGCTGGCCGGCGTCCTCGTCGGCGTCCTCGCGCTGAGCGGCTGCTCGCTGCTCGGCGACTCCGGGGACTCGCCGTCGTCCGGCGGCGCCACGGCCGCCCCGCAGGCCACGGCCGGCACCGGCCAGGACGTCCCCTACGACGTCACCCCCCTGCTGAAGCCGGCGAGGAAGTACTTCGGCGCCGCGGTGCCGGGCGCGCCGCACTCCATGAAGAGCGTCGACGCGTACACGAGGATGACCGGCAAGCAGCCGAACCTGGTCGAGTACTACGCCGGCTGGGGCGACGGCTTCGACGCCACCGGGGTGCGCAACGCCTGGGCCGAGGGCGCACTGACGCTGATGTCCTGGGAGCCCTTCGACACCCCGCTCGCCGACATCGCGGCGGGCAAGTCGGACGCGTACCTCAAGAAGTACGCGACCGCGGTCCGCACGCTGAACCTGCCCGTGGTCATCGACTTCGCGGACGAGTTCAACGGCCACTGGGAGAAGTGGGGCACGAAGGACGTGACCCCGGCCCAGTACGTGGCCGCCTGGCGGCACATCCACCAGACCTTCGTGGACGAGGGCGCCACCAACGTCATCTGGGCCTGGTCGCCCAACATCGTCAACCCGGTCCCGGACGTGAAGCTCAAGCCGTACTACCCGGGCGACGCCTACGTCGACTGGGTCGGACTGATCGGCTACTTCACCGCCGGCGAGGACAACTCCTTCGACAGCGTCTTCGGGACCACCCGCGACCGGGTCCGCACCTTCACCGAGAAGCCGATCCTGCTGCTGGAGACCGGCGCCATGCCCGGCGAACGGCGGCGGGCCGACATCCGCAACCTGTTCGCGGGCGTCGCGGCGGACGACGACATGCTCGGCTTCGTCTGGTTCAACCACAAGAAGCGCGCCGACTGGCGGCTGGAGGCGAGCCCGCTGGCGCTGAAGGAGTTCAGACGCCTGGCCGCCGACGACCGGTTCGGCTTCGACGTACGGAAGCCGTCATGAGTTCACGACCCGAGTACTACGTCCCCCAGCCCTACGACCCGTACGCGGACGACGACCCGCAGGGCGGCTGGTTCAACTCCGACGGGTACGTCCCGCGCCGGCCGCAGGGCCACGAGAGTGCCCAGGGGCACGACACCGCCCAGGGCCACGAGACGCCCCAGGGCTACGGCGTCCCGCAGGGCTACGACAGCCCCGAGGGGTACGACTACGACCCCCGGACCTATCCGTACCAGCAGCAGGACGACCAGCCGACGTACGCCCTGCGCACGGTGGCCGAGCCGGCCGCGCCGGAGGAGCCCGGGTACACCGTGCCCGAGACGCCCGAGGTCGGCTGGGACATGGCCGCCAGCCGGCGGCGCGCCTGGGTCAGCCGGGCCGTGCTGCTGTTCGTCCTGGCCGTCCAGGCCGTGCTCTCGCTGCGCCTGTCCAACACGGCGTTCCAGGACGAGGCCCTGTACCTGGCCGCCGGCCACGCCGAACTGCAGCACCTGCTGCACGGCACCCCGCTGCCCATCGACTACGGCGCGTACTTCTCCGGCTCGCCGCAGCTGTACCCGGTCCTCGCCGCCGCCGTCGACGGCCGCTTCGGGCTCACCGGGGCCCGCCTCCTGAGCCTGGCCTTCATGCTGGGCACCACGGCGCTGCTGTACTCCTTCACCCGGCGGCTGTTCAACGAGCGGGCCGCGCTGGCCGGCGCGGCGCTCTTCGCCGTGGTGCAGTCCACGGTCGTCATGGGGTACTTCGCCACCTACGACGCCGCCGCGGTGTTCCTGCTGGCCCTGGCCACCTGGATCGTGGTCCGCACCGACCGGGCGCCCGTGGCCGCCGTGCTGCTCGCCGCGCCGGTCGCCGTCCTCGCCGTCGGTGTGAAGTACGCGTCGGCCCTGTACCTGCCGACCATCGTCGTGCTCGCGCTGCTCACCGGCTGGCCGCACAAGGGCGGCAAGGCCTTCCTGCGGATGCTGCTGCTCGCCCTCGGCGTCGGCGCCCTGCTGGCGGCCGGCATGTACAGCACCGATCTGCTCGCCGGTGTGCGGCAGACCACGACCAACCGCCAGCACGGCTCCGACAGCGCGGCCTTCCTGCTCCAGCGGTCGGCCCAGTGGGGCGGGCTGATGTTCCTCACCGCCGTCGGCGGCGCCCTGTCGTACGTGCGGCGCAGCCGGATGAACGAGTCGCCGATCGCCCAGCGGCTCGGCAACCCCGGCTGGCGCTGGCGGGCCCTGCTGGGCCTGGTGCTGTGCGGCACCGCGCTGCTCGCGCCCGCCTACCAGATGCACCTGGGGACCGTGGTCTCGCTGTTCAAGCACGTCGGCTTCGGCCTGCTGTTCGCCGCGCCGATGGCCGGCGTCGGCGTGACCCGGCTGATCGGGGCCCACTTCCGCTACCCCCAGCTCGGCATCATGCTGTGGACGGCGACGCTCTGCCTCGGCATCTCGCAGGCGGACTGGCGCTTCGGCGTCTGGCCCGACTCCTCGAAGATGATCCAGGTCATCGACTCCCACGTGGACCGCAAGGGCCACTACCTCGCCTCGACGCCCGAGGTGCCCGTCTACTACCTGCGCGACAGGACCAGCCACCGGCAGTGGCAGGGCGTCTTCGCCCTGGAGTACACGGACAAGAAGGGCACGTACCACAAGGGCGACGCCGCCTACCGCGCGGCGCTGCGCGACGGCGAGTTCGACCTGATCGTCCTGGACGGTCTCACCAATCCCCGGGTGGACACCGTCGTCGCGGACGCGGTCAAGGGCAATCCGCACTACCGGCTCCTCGCCGACCTGCCCTTCCGCAACTCCAGCGGCACCGGCCACTACCGCATCTGGGTCAAGACCGCCTGACGCACCCGAAGCACCTGATCTGAGAAAGGCCGTTCCCTTGCGGCTCACCGTCATCGGCACCGGCTACCTCGGTGCCACCCACGCCGCCTGCATGGCGGAGCTCGGCCACGACGTGCTCGGCGTCGACGTCGACCCGGAGAAGGTCGCCGCGCTGAGCGCTGGCCGTGTGCCCTTCCACGAGCCCGGACTGCCCGAGCTGATCGCGAAGCACACCGCGAGCGGCAGGCTGCGCTTCACGACCTCCTACGCCGAGGCGGGGGCCTTCGGCGAGGTGCACTTCGTGTGCGTCGGCACCCCGCAGCGCGCGGACTCCGGCGCCGCCGACCTGAGCCATGTCGACGCCGCCTTCGCCGCCCTGGCCGCCCACGCGGCACCGGACGCGCTGGTCGTCGGCAAGTCCACCGTGCCCGTCGGCACGGCGGAGCGGCTGGCGCGCACCTACGCCACCGAGGTCGCCTGGAACCCCGAGTTCCTGCGCGAGGGCTTCGCGGTCGAGGACACGCTGCGCCCGGACCGGCTGGTGTTCGGCGTGGACAGTGCCCGCGCCGAGACGATCCTGCGCGCCGTGTACGCCCCGGTCCTCGCCGCCGGCACCCCGCTCGTCACCGCCGACTTCCCGACCGCCGAGTTGGTCAAGACGGCCGCCAACGCCTTCCTCGCCACCAAGATCTCCTTCATCAACGCGATGGCCGAGGTCTGCGAGGCCGCCGGTGCCGATGTGCGCACCCTCGCCGAGGCGCTGGGCCACGACGACCGGATCGGCCCGAAGTTCCTGCGCGCCGGGATCGGGTTCGGCGGCGGCTGCCTGCCGAAGGACATCCGCGCCTTCGCGCACCGCGCCGAGGAGCTGGGCGTCCCGCTGACCTTCCTGCGCGAGGTCGACGCGATCAACATGCGGCGCCGGGACCGGGTGGTGGAGCTGGCCCGCGAGCTGTGCGGGTCGGACCTGCTCGGCGCCCGGGTCGCCGTCCTCGGCGCCGCCTTCAAGCCCGGCTCCGACGACATCCGCGACTCGCCGGCGCTGGCCGTGGCGGCCCGGCTGCGGCTGGAGGGCGCCGACGTCACCGTCCACGACCCCGAGGCGATGGACAACGCCCGCAAGGCGTTCCCGCTGCTCGGGTACGCGCTCACCGTGGAGGACGCGCTGCGCGGGGCCGACCTGGTCCTGCATCTGACCGAGTGGCCGCAGTTCCGGGAGATCGACCCGGAGCGGGCGGCGGCACTGGTGGCCCGGCCCCGGATCGTGGACGGGCGAGGGGTGCTCGACGGGGGCCGCTGGGCCGCGGCGGGCTGGCTTTTCCGGGCGCTGGGCACTCCGGCGCCCGCAGGGGAGGGACAGTGAGGGCACAGGACGAGCCGCCGGTCACCGTGGTGATGCCGACGTACAACGAGGCGGCGAACCTGCCGGGGATGGCCGAGGCGGTGCTCGGGCTGCCGCTGGCCGGGCTGCACCTGAAGATCGTCGACGACTCCAGCCCGGACGGCACCGGGCGGATCGCCGACGAGCTGGCGGCGGAGTACAACAGCGGCGGGCGGCGCCGGATGAGCGTGCTGCACCGCACCGAGAAGGACGGGCTGGGGCGGGCGTACACGGCGGGGATGTCCGCCGCGCTGGCGGAGGGCGCCGCGTACGTCGTCCAGATGGACGCCGACGGCAGCCACCCCGTGGAGGCCGTGCCCCGCATGCTGGAGGCGGCCCTCGCCTCCGGCGCCGGTCTCGTCGTGGGCAGCCGGTACGTCGAGGGCGGCTCGCTGGACGAGCGGTGGGGCGCGCACCGGGTGCTGCTGTCCCGCTTCGCCAACCGCTACGCGCGCGCCGTCCTCGGCACCGACATCCAGGACATCACGGCCGGCTTCAACCTGTGGTCGGCGGCCACCCTCAGGGACGTGGACCTGTCGTCCCTGGACAGCGCGGGCTACAGCTTCCAGGTGGAGCTGAAGTACAAGGCCGTACGCGCCGGGCACACGGCCGTGGAGATACCGATCCGGTTCGCCGAGCGCACGGAGGGTGCCTCCAAGATGACCCTGCGCACCCAGCTGGAGTCGGCCGTGGTGCCGCTGCGGCTGCGGCTGAAGCGGCAGTAGGCGAGCCCGGCTAGCGGGCGGCGGCCGAGGCCTGCGCCTGGCCGCGGCGGTGGATCTGGTTCGCGGTGAACTGGGCGAGGTCGTTGCCGGCGGCGAAGACCTTGGTGTCCTTGGTGGTGACGTCCTTGCCGCTGGTGAAACCGGAGATCGTGAAGTAGGCGTAGCGGCCGTAGGCGTTCCTGGTCGAGCGGCAGAACGCGCCGTCGCAGAAGGGCTTGACGCCCTTGCCGAACAGCGAGCGCACGATGCTCCGGTCGTCGGTCCGGCCCTTGGCCTTGGCGGCCTGGGCCGCGTCGTCGAAGACGGCGACGCCGACGGTGACCGCGATGCCGCCGTTGGTGTAGGTCACCCGCATCAGGCGGGTGCAGCCGTTGCCGGTGAGGATCTTGGGGAGGGTGCCGCCGGCGGCGGTGGCACAGCTCCTGGTGTCGGCCGCCGGGCCCTTCTTGTACACCGTGCCGCCCATGGTCAGCTGCGTGCCCGGGAACAGGGTGTCCGGGCTGAGCGGGGCGGTGTCCTTCTTGGCGCTGGATATGAAGTCCTCCGGGTCCAGCGGCGGCGGCGCGCTGGTGGGCGCGAAGGACGGCGTCGCGGTGCCCGTGCCGGGCAGCGATCCGCTGGCGGGCAGGTTGCTGGGGCCGGCCTGCGGGTCGCCGCCGTTCGCGGAGACGACGGCCATGGCGACCGCGGTGCCTATCGCGACGGTGGCGAGCGCGCCGCCTGCTATGAACAGCAGCTTGCGGCGCTTGTTCCGCGTCTCCGATGCCTCGGCGAGCGCGGCCCAGTCCGGCGTCCCGTCGTCGGATCCGCTGTTCCACGGCTGCTGGGAATTCGGTTTCCAGGGATCCCATTGAGACTGGGGTCCCCCCTGCCCGTAACTCATGGGGCGCATCTTAGACGGGGGGCCGGTGGTGCGGGGTCCCTCCGGCGGCCTGCCTCGTTTTGACCCGTCCGGGGGCTGCCCGGTAACCTACTTCTTCGTTGTGTATTGGCTTGCTCATTCTCACGGGACGGGCCCTTACACCGGTCCACCGGGCCGATGACCAGCGACCCCACGCACGCGGTTTGCGTCGCCGCCGTGGGTCAAGGCTGTCGTGATCGTTTCGGTGACCTTGTTTAGGACCATTCACTCGAAGCGAAGGCTACGAACCGTGCGTACGTACAGCCCCAAGCCCGGCGATGTGACGCGCCAGTGGCACGTCATCGACGCTCAGGACGTTGTCCTGGGCCGTCTCGCCACCACCGCTGCGACCCTTCTGCGGGGCAAGCACAAGCCGATCTACGCGCCGCACGTCGACGCTGGTGACTTCGTCATCATCATCAACGCCGACAAGGTGCACCTGTCCGGCAACAAGCGGACCCAGAAGATGGCGTACCGCCACTCCGGCTACCCGGGTGGTCTGCGCTCCGTCCGTTACGACGAGCTGCTCGACAAGAACCCCGAGAAGGCCATCGAGAAGGCCGTCAAGGGCATGCTCCCCAAGAACTCCCTGGGCCGTCAGATGCTCTCGAAGCTGAAGGTCTACAAGGGTGACCAGCACCCGCACGGCGCGCAGCAGCCGCAGCCGTACGAGATCACCCAGGTCGCGCAGTAAGTCCGGCCACCCCCTAAGACTGAAGAGAATCTGAGGAGAATCGTGGCCGAGACCACTGCCGAGCAGCCGCTCGAAGAGCTTGACATCGACAGCTACACCACCGAGTCCGAGGTCCCCGTCGAGGGCGAGTACACCTCGGAGTCCCTGGCCTCCCGCTTCGGCGAGCCGCAGCCGGCCGCCGGCCTGGGCCGCCGCAAGAACGCCATCGCCCGCGTCCGGATCGTCCCGGGCACCGGCAAGTGGAAGATCAACGGTCGCACCCTCGAGGACTACTTCCCGAACAAGGTGCACCAGCAGGAAGTCAACGAGCCGTTCAAGGTCCTGGAGCTCGAGGGCCGTTACGACGTCATCGCCCGCATCGCGGGTGGCGGTGTCTCCGGTCAGGCCGGTGCGCTCCGTCTCGGTGTCGCCCGTGCGCTGAACGAGGCCGACGTCGACAACAACCGTGGCCCGCTGAAGAAGGCCGGCTTCCTGCGCCGCGACGACCGCGCGGTCGAGCGGAAGAAGGCCGGTCTGAAGAAGGCCCGCAAGGCCCCGCAGTACAGCAAGCGCTAATCAGCAGCTGCCTCTGCTCGTACTCCGAACGCCCCGGCGGCACGCCACTTGTGCCGTCGGGGCGTTCGTTTATCCCCGCCAAGGGCGTATAACGACACAAGACGCTCAAAGGCTTGTGTGATCGGATGTCATGGCGTCTGCCATCATTCCCGGCAGCAAGGACGCTTCCTCAGGAGGACAAGTGGGACGACTCTTCGGCACGGACGGCGTGCGCGGTGTCGCCAACGCGGATCTGACGGCCGAGATGGCACTCGGCCTCTCCGTCGCCGCGGCGCACGTGCTGGCCGAGGCGGGCACCTTCGAGGGCCACAAGCCGACGGCGGTGGTCGGGCGGGACCCGCGCGCGTCCGGGGAGTTCCTGGAGGCGGCGGTGGTCGCGGGCCTGGCCAGCGCGGGCGTGGACGTCCTGCGGGTCGGCGTGCTGCCGACGCCGGCGGTGGCCCACCTGACCGGAGCGCTCGGCGCCGACCTCGGTGTGATGCTCTCCGCCAGCCACAACGCCATGCCGGACAACGGCATCAAGTTCTTCGCACGCGGCGGCCACAAACTCGCCGACGAGCTGGAGGACCGGATCGAGGCGGTCTACGACGCCCACCGGCACGGCGAGCCGTGGGAGCGGCCGACGGGCGCCGGGGTCGGGCGCATCCGGTCGTACGAGGAGGGCTTCGAGCAGTACGTCGCCCACCTGCTCGCGGTGCTGCCCAACCGGCTCGACGGGCTGAAGATCGTCCTGGACGAAGCGCACGGCGCGGCCTCGGGGGTCTCGCCGGAGGCGTTCGCCCGGGCCGGCGCCCAGGTCGTCACGATCGGCGCCGAGCCGGACGGCCTCAACATCAACGACGGCTGCGGCTCGACCCACCTGGACAAGCTCAAGGCCGCGGTCGTCGAGCACGGCGCCGACTTCGGCGTCGCGCACGACGGCGACGCCGACCGCTGCCTGGCCGTGGACCACACCGGCGAGGAGGTCGACGGCGACCAGATCCTCGCCGTGCTCGCGCTGGCGATGCGGGAGCGTTCCGCACTGCGCTCCGACACCGTCGTCGCGACCGTGATGTCCAACCTCGGCTTCAAGCTGGCCATGGAGCGCGCGGGCATCCGGCTCGTGCAGACGGCCGTGGGCGACCGGTACGTGCTGGAGGAGATGAAGGAGCACGGATACGCCCTCGGCGGCGAGCAGTCCGGGCACGTCATCGTCCTCGACCACGCGACCACCGGCGACGGCACGCTGACCGGGCTGCTGCTGGCGGCGCGGGTCGCGGAGACCGGCCGTACGCTGCGTGAGCTGGCCTCCGTCATGGAGCGGCTGCCGCAGGTGCTGATCAACGTGCCCGACGTGGACAAGTCGCGGGTGCGCACGTCGGCCGACCTCGCCGCCGCCGTGTCCGAGGCCGAGCGCGAACTCGGGGCGACCGGGCGGGTGTTGCTGCGTCCTTCCGGTACCGAGCCGCTGGTGCGGGTGATGGTGGAGGCCGCCGACATCGAGCAGGCGCGCTCCGTCGCCGGCCGGCTGGCCGACGCGGTGAAGTCCGCGCTGGGTTAGTGCCGGGCCGGGGCGCGGACCTGTGCGTTGCGGGCTGCGCCCCAGGGACGCCCCTAGGGATGTCGCCGGTGCCGCTTCCAGAAGGACTTCTGGGCGAGCAGGGTGAGCGTTCCGGCCAGGACGATGCCCAGCAGGTTCAGCAGGAGCTGTTCCGCGGAGCGTGCGGACTGGTGGGTGTCGTCATAGATCAGGGCCACGGCCGCGTTGGCGGCCGCGGGTACGGTCGTCACGGAGATGGCGACGCCCACCAGGGCGCCGGACTTGGCGGACGTCAGCGACAGCGTGCCGGCGATCCCCGCGAGCACGGCGACGACCAACGAGAACCAGTCCGGCGCGTAGATGAAGCCGGTGTTGGGCCGATCGGCCTCCAGCCGGGCCTTGCTGAACAGGCCGACAGCGTCCATCAGCAGACTGAACCCGGCGGTCAGGGCCATCGCCACGGCGAAGCCCACCAGCAGGGCGGTCAGCGAGCGCCACGCCAGGCGCGGACGGCGCCGCACGAGGGCCGTGCAGATGCCGGCCAGCGGGCCGAACTCCGGTCCCACCGCCATCGCGCCCACGATCAGGATCGCGTTGTCCAGCACCACACCGCAGGCCGCGATCATCGTCGCCAGGGTGATGAAGGCCACGTAGGTGACCGACAGCGTCGACTCCTCGTGGGTGGCCTCGGTCAGGCCCTCCCACAGCACCGCGTCCGCGCCCTCTCCCGGCGCCTCCTCCTCGGCCTGGTCGGCCCGCCGGGACAGGGAGAGGTCGATGGTCTCCATGGCGATCGAGCCGGTGTCGTCCAGGCCGAGGCGCCGCAGCCCGGCGATCAGTTCGTCGCCCGCCTCGCGGGCCACGTCGCACAGGACGAGGTCTCCGGCGGGGTCGCGGGCGGCGCCGGGCAGGACCACCAGGTGGGTGGCGCCGACCGTCGCCTCGATCAGGCGCACCACCTCGTCGGTCCGCTCCGCCGGGGTGATCAGACGCAGATGCAGCATGGCCCCCATCCAACACGTACCGCACGTACCGCTACAGCTTGCGGAGCCTGAGGCGCTGGACCTTGTGGTCCTGGCCCTTGCGGAGGATGAGGGTGGCCCGTCCGCGCGTCGGGGCGATGTTCTCGACGAGGTTGGGCTTGTTGATGGTCCGCCAGAGCGTGCGGGCGTAGTCCAGGGCCTCCTCCTCGGAGACCTGGGTGTACTTGCGGAAGTACGAGTTCGGGTTCTGGAACGCGGTCTGGCGCAGCTTCTTGAAGCGGCTGAGGTACCAGCTCTCGATGTCGTCGGCGCTCGCGTCGACGTACACGCTGAAGTCGAAGTAGTCGGCGAGACCGACCCGGGTGCGGCCGTCCTTGCCGGGCAGGGCGGGCTGGAGGACGTTCAGGCCCTCCACGATCAGGATGTCCGGGCGGCGGACGGTGAGCTTCTCGCCGGGCACGATGTCGTAGATGAGGTGCGAGTAGACCGGCGCGGACACCTCGTCCTTGCCGGCCTTGATGTCGGCGACGAAACGGGTGAGGGCCCGGCGGTCGTAGGACTCGGGGAAGCCCTTGCGCGACATCAGTCCGCGGGCCTCCAACTCCCGTGTGGGCAGCAGGAAGCCGTCCGTCGTGACCAGTTCCACGCGCGGGTGCTCGGGCCAGCGGGAGAGCAGGGCCTGGAGCAGGCGGGCGACCGTGGACTTGCCCACGGCGACCGAGCCGGCGACCCCTATGACGAACGGGGTGCCGGACTGGGAGCCCTTCTCCCCGAGGAAGGTGTTCAGCGCGCCCCGGAGGCCGTCCGTGGCGCCGACGTAGAGATTGAGGAGCCGGGAGAGCGGGAGGTAGATGTCCCGCACCTCGTCCAGGTCGATGACGTCACCGAGGCCGCGGAGCTTCTCCACCTCCTCGGCGGTGAGCGGCAGCGGCGTCTTGTCGCGCAGCGCGCTCCACTCGGCACGGGTGAGATCGACGTAGGGAGTCGCCTCCGGCCTGTGCCGGTGGGCGCTCCGGGGCATCGAGGAGACCGGTGAGATCACAGTCCATTGTTAACGGAGTTTGAACGGCACGGCGGGTGGGGTCCGTCACGCACGCCGTCCCGACCGCCGCGGGCCTTCGTACGACGGTGGGAATTTCCGATTTCGGGCAGGCGGAGGCCGTTTCTGATCGTTGTCGGCCCGTAGGCTGCCGCCCATGTGCGGAATCGTGGGATACGTAGGGTCGCAGTCGGCGCTCGATGTCGTGATGGCCGGGCTGAAGCGGCTGGAGTACCGGGGGTACGACTCGGCGGGTGTCGCCGTGCTGGCGGACGGCGGGCTGGCCGCCGCGAAGAAGGCCGGGAAGCTGGTCAACCTGGAGAAGGAACTGGTCGAACGGCCGCTGCCGGCCGGCTCGACCGGCATCGGCCACACGCGCTGGGCCACCCACGGCGGCCCCACGGACGCCAACGCGCACCCGCACCTGGACAACGCGGGCCGGGTCGCTGTGGTCCACAACGGCATCATCGAGAACTTCGCGGTGCTGCGCGCCGAACTGGCCGAGCGCGGCCACGAGCTGACCTCCGAGACGGACACCGAGGTCGTCGCCCACCTGCTGGCCGAGGAGTTCTCGGCGACCGCCGACCTCGCCGAGGCGATGCGGCTGGTGTGCCGGCGGCTGGAGGGCGCGTTCACGCTGGTCGCGGTGCACGCCGACGACCCGGACGTGGTGGTCGGCGCCCGCCGGAACTCGCCCCTGGTGGTGGGTGTCGGCGAGGGCGAGGCGTTCCTGGCCTCCGACGTCGCCGCGTTCATCGCCCACACGCGCTCGGCGATCGAACTCGGCCAGGACCAGGTCGTGGAGCTGCGGCGCGACGGCGTCACGGTGACCGGCTTCGACGGCCGCCCGGCCGAGGTCCGCTCCTACCACGTGGACTGGGACGCCTCGGCGGCCGAGAAGGGCGGCTACGACTACTTCATGCTCAAGGAGATCGCCGAACAGCCCAAGGCGGTCGCCGACACCCTGCTCGGCCGCATCGACCCGTCCGGCTCGCTGACCCTGGACGAGGTGCGGATCAGCCCCTCCGAGCTGCGCGAGATCGACAAGGTCGTCATCGTCGCGTGCGGTACGGCCTTCCACGCGGGCCTGATCGCCAAGTACGCCATCGAGCACTGGACGCGCATCCCGTGCGAGGTCGAGCTGGCCAGCGAGTTCCGCTACCGGGACCCGATCCTGGACGGGCAGTCGCTGGTCATCGCCATCTCGCAGTCCGGCGAGACCATGGACACCCTGATGGCGCTGCGGCACGCCCGCGAGCAGGGCTCGAAGGTGCTGGCGATCTGCAACACC
Organism: Streptomyces sp. NPDC004658; assembly: GCF_040609555.1. Lineage (NCBI taxonomy): Bacteria > Bacillati > Actinomycetota > Actinomycetes > Kitasatosporales > Streptomycetaceae > Streptomyces > Streptomyces sp. NPDC004658. The sequence continues at coordinate 35,022 of NZ_JBEXKG010000005.1, read as the reverse complement.
AACGGCTCGACGATCCCGCGCGAGTCGGACGCCGTGCTGTACACGCACGCGGGCCCCGAGGTCGCCGTCGCCTCCACGAAGGCGTTCCTGACCCAGCTGGTCGCCTGCTACCTGGTCGCGCTGTACCTGGGCCAGGTGCGGGGCACCAAGTGGGGCGACGAGATCCAGGCGGTGATCAAGGACCTGTCCCGCATCTCCGAGGAGGTCGAGCGGGTCCTGGAGACCATGGAGCCGGTGCGGGCGCTGGCGCGCACGCTGGCCGACAAGGGCACGGTGCTGTTCCTTGGCCGGCACGTGGGCTACCCGGTGGCCCTCGAAGGCGCGCTCAAGCTGAAGGAACTGGCCTACATGCACGCCGAGGGCTTCGCCGCCGGTGAGCTGAAGCACGGCCCGATCGCGCTGATCGAGGAGGACGTGCCGGTGGTCGTCGTCGTCCCGTCCCCGCGCGGCCGGTCGGTCCTGCACGACAAGATCGTCTCCAACATCCAGGAGATCAGGGCGCGCGGCGCGCGGACGATCGTGATCGCGGAGGAGGGCGACGAGGCGGTCGTCCCGTACGCCGACCACCTGATCCGCATCCCGGCCACGCCCACCCTGCTGCAGCCGCTGGTGGCCACGGTCCCGCTCCAGGTCTTCGCCTGCGAGCTGGCCACGGCCCGGGGCAACGAGGTGGACCAGCCGCGCAACCTGGCCAAGTCGGTCACGGTGGAGTGAGCCGGCGGGGCCTCGTCAGGCGACCTTCGTCAGTGGACGGAGAAGCCGCCGTCCACGTGGATCGACTGGCCCGTGACGTAGGCGGAGGCGCGGCCGGCCAGGAACACGGCCGCGCCCGCGAAGTCCTCGGCGAGGCCGTTGCGCCCGACCATCGTGCGTGCGGCGAGGGCCGCCACCTTCCCCGGATCCTCCTGCAGCCGCCGGTTGAGCGGGGTCAGCACGAAGCCCGGCACCAGGGTGTTGCAGGTGACGCCGTACGGTGACCAGGCCTCGGCCTGGGAACGGGCGAGGGATTCCAGACCCCCCTTGGAGACGCCGTACGCGCCGCTCTGCACGAAGGCGCGGTGGGCCTGCTGGGAGGTGATGTGGATGATCCGCCCGAAGCCCCGCTCGGCCATGCCGGGGCCGAACCGCTGCCCGAGCAGGAACGGCGCCTCCAGGTTCACCGTCATGGTGGTGTCCCAGACGTCCTCGCCCAACTCGTCCATCGGCGGGCGCAGGTTGATCCCTGCGGAGTTCACCAGGATGTCGGGCTCGCCGAAGACGGCCGCCGCCTCCTCGGCCGCCGCCCGCACGCCGTCGCGGGTGCCCAGGTCACCGCTGACCCACGCCGCCCGGCAGCCGTCCGACGCCAACTCGTCCACGGTGGCGGCCAGTTCCGTCTTTCTCCGCGCCACGATCACCACGCTCGCCCCGGCCCGGGCCAGCGCCCCGGCGATGGCCCGCCCGATACCGGAACTGCCACCGGTCACCACGGCGACACGGCCGTCCAGGGAGAAGAGGTCGGAGAGATAGGCATGCGACGGCGTCATGCCGGAAGCGTAGAACGCGTGCTCCCGCCGCCGTGCGGCGCCCGGGGGTCCGACGTGGTGTCGCCGTGTCGCTTGTCACCGGGGTCGTAGGGTGCTCGGCATGAGCATCATCGGGGTGGGCATCGACGTCGCCGAGATCGACCGGTTCCGGGCGTCCCTGGAGCGGACGCCGGGCCTGGCCGACCGGCTGTTCGTGGAGCGGGAGCTGCTGCTGCCCAGCGGGGAGAGGCGCGGCATCGCCTCGCTCGCGGCCCGGTTCGCCGCCAAGGAGGCGCTGGCGAAGGCCCTGGGCGCGCCGCCGGGGCTGCAGTGGACCGACGCCGAGGTGTACGTGGAGGACACCGGGCAGCCGCGGCTGCGGGTGAAGGGGACCGTGGCCGCGCGGGCCGCCGAGCTGGGCGTGCGGGCCTGGCACGTGTCGCTCAGTCATGACGCGGGCGTGGCCTCGGCCGTGGTGGTCGCCGAGGGCTGACCGGTGCCCGTCCCGGGTGTGGGCGGTGGGGGTTACGGGGCAGACTCGGTGCCATGCGTACTGCGTACAGCGTGGAGACGGTAAGGGCCGCCGAGCGGGCGCTGATGGCACGGCTGCCGGAGGGCGCGCTGATGCAGCGGGCCGCCGCCGGGCTGGCCGCCGCCTGCGCCGAACTGCTCGGGCGGGTGTACGGCAGCCGGGTGGTGCTGCTCGTCGGCAGCGGCGACAACGGCGGGGACGCCCTGTACGCGGGGGCCCGGCTGGCCCGGCGCGGCGCCGGCGTGACGGCCGTCCTGCTGGCGCCCGGACGGGCCCACGGCGGAGGGCTGGCCGCCTTGCGGCGGGCGGGCGGCACGGTGGTCACCGCGGACCCCGCCTCCTCGGACGAACCGGTCCTGCGGGCCGACCTGGTGGTGGACGGCATCGTCGGGATCGGGGGCAGGGGCGGGCTGCGGCCGGACGCCGAGCGGCTCGCCGGGGTGGTGGCGCGGTCCCGGGCCGCCGTCGTGGCCGTGGACCTGCCCAGCGGTGTCGACGCGGACACCGGGGAGGTGCGGGGGGCCGCGCTCCGGGCCGACCTGACCGTCACCTTCGGCGCGTACAAGCCGGGGCTGCTGGTGGATCCCGCCCGGGAGTACGCGGGGGTGGTGCGGCTCGTCGACATCGGTCTCGAACCGCCGCCCGCCGACGCCGTACTGGAGGCCCCGCAACACGCCGACGTGGCGCGGCTGTTGCCGCAGCCGACGGGGGAGAGCGACAAGTACCGGCGCGGGGTGGTCGGGATCGCCGCCGGGTCGGCCCGCTATCCCGGGGCGGCCGTGCTGGCGGTGTCGGGCGCGCTGCGGGGCGGGGCCGGGGCCGTGCGGTACGTCGGGCCGGCCGGGGACGCGGTCATCGCCCGCTTCCCGGAGACCCTCGTCTCCGACGCCGGGCCGGCGAAGGCCGGGCGGGTGCAGGCCTGGGTGGTCGGGCCGGGCGCCGGGGACGACGCGGGCACCGTCGCCGAGGTGCTGGAGGCGGACGTGCCGGTGCTGCTGGACGCGGACGGGCTGCGACTGGCCGACCGGGACGCGGTACGGCGGCGTACGGCGCCGACGCTGATGACCCCGCACGCGGGGGAGGCCGCCGCGTTGCTGGGGGTGCGGCGCGAGGAGGTCGAGGCGGCCCGGCTGGCCGCGGTGCGGGAGCTGGCGGCGGTGTACCGGGCGACCGTGCTGCTGAAGGGGTCGACGACACTGGTCGCCGACTTCGCGGGCGGTCCGGTGCGGGTGAACGCCACGGGGACGCCGTGGCTGGCCACCGCCGGGAGCGGGGACGTGCTGTCCGGGCTGGCGGGGTCCCTGCTGGCGGCGGGGCTGGACGCGGCGGACGCGGGGAGCGTGGCGGCGTATCTGCACGGGCTGGCGGGCCGCTTCGCCGCGGACGGCGCGCCGACGGGCGCGCATGACGTGGCGTCACGCATTCCGCAGGCGTGGAGGGACGTAAGGGACTGAACGAAACCGCCGCCCTCCGGGCGCGAGGGCGGTGCGACGCCCTGGGGCATCGAGCGGCGTCGGCCGGGGCGGTGGTGCGGCCGACGGCGGTCCGACTCCCCAGGGGCGCGGGGAACTGCGCGACCAGCCCCACGCACCCGCGGTCCGCTGACAGGCGCCCCCACGCACCCGCGCTCCGCCGACAGCCGCCCCCACGCACCCGCAGTCCACTGACCGCCCGTCGCCCCGGCGTACCCGCGCTCCGCCGACAGCCGCCCCGCACCCGCGCTCGGGGACGGCGCAGGTCGGACGACGGGGGGCGACCCGGCCCACGCCCCGCGCAGGGCGGCTCTGAGAGACTGGGGCGCGATGAGTGAGACAGCACCTGTGCCGACCGCCGCCCTGCGTGCCCGCGCCGAGATCGATCTGGGCGCCCTGCGCGCCAATGTGCGGGCCCTGCGCGCCCGGGCCGAGGGCGCCGCCGTGATGGCCGTCGTCAAGTCCGACGGATACGGCCACGGCGCGGTGCCGTGTGCCCGCGAAGCCCTCGCGGCCGGCGCGAGCTGGCTCGGCACGGCCACGGCCGAGGAGGCCCTCGCCCTGCGCGCGGCCGGGCTGCCCGGCCGCATCCTGTGCTGGCTGTGGGTGCCGGGCGGGCCCTGGCGGCAGGCGATCGAGGCCGACATCGACGTCTCGTTGAGCGGCATGTGGGCCCTGCGGGAGGTCGTCGAGGCGGCCCGTGCGGCGGGGCGCCCCGCGCGCGTGCAGCTCAAGGCGGACACCGGACTCGGCCGCAACGGCTGCCAGCCGGGGGAGGACTGGTCCGAGCTGGTCGGCGCCGCCCTGCGCGCGCAGGCCGAGGGACTGGTCCGCGTCACCGGCCTGTGGTCGCACTTCGCGTGCGCCGACGAGCCGGGGCACCCGTCCATCGCCGCACAGCTCACCCGCTTCCACGAGATGCTGGCGTACGCCGAGGGACAGGGCGTACGGCCCGAGGTGCGGCACATCGCCAACTCGCCGGCCACCCTCACCGTGTCCGAGTCCCACTTCGACCTGGTCCGCACGGGCATCGCCCTGTACGGCGTCTCGCCCAGCCCGGAGCTGGGCACCCCGGCGGACTTCGGACTGCGCCCGGTGATGACGCTCAGCGCCTCGCTGGCCCTGGTCAAGCGGGCTCCGGCCGGACACGGCGTCAGCTACGGCCACCACTACGTCACCCCCGGCGAGACCACGCTCGGCCTGGTGCCGGTCGGTTACGCGGACGGCGTTCCGCGGCACGCCTCGGGCACCGGACCGGTGCTGGTCGGCGGCAAGTGGCGGACGATCGCCGGGCGGGTCGCCATGGACCAGTTCGTGGTGGACCTGGGCGGTGACGAGCCGCCGGTGGGCAGCGAGGCCGTGCTGTTCGGGCCCGGTGACCGCGGTGAACCCACGGCCGAGGACTGGGCCCAGGCCTGCGGCACGATCGCGTACGAGATCGTCACACGCATCGGAACGCGCGTTCCCCGCGTCTACGTGAACGGGTCCGTGTGAAACGGGCCCACGCGACCGGGTCCGTGTGAACGGGCCCGTGTGACCGGATCCGCGTGAACGCGCCCATGTGAGCGCATTCATGTGAACACGCAAGAACTCGGGTAACCCGTTCCGCGGCGGCACCCGTCCAGGCGAACTGCAGTACGGCGAAGTACGGCGAAGAGGAGCGGTACGTGAGCGAGAGCAGCGCGGAGGTCGTGGCGGACGTCATCGCCTCCGCGGCCGCCTCCGCCGCGGGGGCGGCCGGGAGCTGGCGCAGGGCGACCGGCATCGCCGGTGCCGCGATAGGCGTGCTCGCCGCGGGAGCGGCGGCCGGGGTCGCCATCGAGCGGATGACGGTGGGGCGCGCGATGCGCCGCAGGGCCCGGCTGGCGCTGGACTCGGCGGGCCCGTACGGCACCCTGCGCGGCACCCCGGGCAAGGCGTACGCCGACGACGGCACCGAGCTGTACTACGAGGTGGACGAGGTCGAGCCCGATGCGGGACCCAACGTCTCGCCGCGCCGGCGCCGGCTGTTCGGCCGCAAGGCGCCCGCCCCGGTCACCGTCGTCTTCTGCCACGGCTACTGCCTCAGCCAGGAATCCTGGCACTTCCAGCGGGCGGCCCTGCGCGGCGTCGTGCGGACCGTGCACTGGGACCAGCGCAGCCACGGGCGGTCCGGGCGGGGCGTGGCCCAGACCCGGGACCGGGCGCCCGTCACCATCGACCAGCTCGGCCGCGATCTGAAGGCCGTGCTCGACGCCGCCGCACCGGCCGGGCCCCTGGTGCTGGTCGGTCACTCCATGGGCGGCATGACCATGATGGCCCTCGCCGCGGAGTACCCCGAGCTGATCCGGGACCGCGTGGTCGCGACCGCCTTCGTCGGGACGTCGTCCGGGCGGCTCGGCGAGGTCAACTTCGGACTGCCGGTGGCCGGCGTCAACGCGGTCCGCCGGATCCTCCCCGGGGTGCTGAAGGCGCTGGGGCAGCAGGCCGAGTGGGTGGAGAAGGGGCGCCGGGCCACCGCCGACCTGTTCGCCGGGATCATCAAGCGCTACTCGTTCGCGGGCCGGGACGTCGACCCGGCGGTGGAGCGCTTCGCCGAGCGGATGATCGAGTCGACGCCGATCGACGTGGTCGCCGAGTTCTACCCGGCCTTCACCGACCACGACAAGACCGAGGCGCTCGTCTGCTTCCGCGACATGCCGGTGCTCGTGCTGGCCGGCGTCCAGGACCTGGTCACGCCCAGCGAGCACAGCGAGGCCATCGCCGACCTGCTGCCCGACGCCGAGCTGGTGCTCGTGCCGGACGCCGGGCACCTGGTGATGCTGGAGCACCCGGAGGTGGTCACCGACCGCCTCGCCGACCTGCTCACCCGCGCGGGTGCGGTGCCCGCAGGGGCTACCGTAAGTGGCTATGGAAGCACCAGCAGCACCGCACAACCCCGCTGAGACCCAGCTGACCGTCACCTCCCCGGAGCAGATGCGGGAGCTGGGCCGCCGACTGGCCAAGCTGCTGCGCGCGGGCGACCTCGTGATGCTCACCGGGGAGCTGGGCGCGGGCAAGACCACGCTGACCCGCGGGCTCGGTGAGGGCCTGGGCGTGCGCGGCGCGGTCACCTCGCCGACCTTCGTGATCGCCCGGGTGCACCCGTCCCTCGGTGACGGCCCGCCCCTGGTGCACGTCGACGCCTACCGGCTCTCCGGCGGCCTGGACGAGATGGAGGACCTGGACCTCGACGTCTCGCTGCCCGACTCGGTGATCGTCGTGGAATGGGGCGAGGGCAAGGTCGAGGAACTGACCGAGGACCGCCTCCAGGTGGTCATCCACCGCGCGGTCGGCGACACCACGGACGAGGTGCGGCACGTGACGGTGACCGGCCTGGGCGAACGCTGGTCCGACACGGACCTGGAGCCGCTGTCCGGCTGAGACCGCCGACACGTTCCGACAAGCCGTCGGCAAGATATTGCGCAGGACATCCCGGGCGTGGTCACATGGTACCCAGCCCGTACTTAGGTGTGCCTAAGTACGTCCGCCCCCGCAGCTCAGGAGGCGTCCATGCCCACGGTGCAACCGGTGTCCATGCGCGATCTGCTGGCGGCCTGCGCCGCGGCGGACGCCGTCTCCCGGCCGCCGCGGCCGGAGCCCGCCGAGGGCGCGCCCGCCGGACGTGCGGATGCCGCCGCGTGGGAATGCCCGGCCGCGACGGACCACCGGACGCCCGACACCACGGCCCGGCACACGGACAGGCCCTAGCGGATCACCACGACCCTCACGCCGATCGTCGCGAAGTTCCACATCGCGTCCCCGTCCGCCCGCGTCTCCCGGATGCCCCCCGTCTTCACGCCGGAGTCGGCCGCCGCGGCCCCCGCAGCGCCGTCCACCGGCGCGCTGAACCCGATGGTCACCCCGTTCACGCTGGTGAACCGCACGACGTGCTCGATGGGGATGCCGTCGGTGCCGGTGGCCGCGTGGGAGCGGGACGTGACCCAGTACGTGCCGACCGGCGGGTCGACGCTGCCCGGCCGCACCGGGAAGGTGCGCTGCACCCGGTTCCCGGGGGCGACCAGCCAGATCCGGTCGTCGTCCACCGAGTACACCACCCGTTCACCCGTTCCGGAGCCGCTCGGCAGGGCGGTCGGGTTGTGCCGGTCCCGGGGCGCCTTGGACGTGGGCGTGGCGTGCACCGCCGGGCTCGCGCCCAGGGCCGCCGGGACGGTCACCTGGGCCCGGTAGGCGAGGAAGCCGACCGTTCCCAGCGCCGCCGCGGTGAGGGCGGCCACGATCCCCGAGCTGGTCCCTGCCACCTGCGCCACCTCTGCCTCGTGCCGTCTTCCGGTACATATGTCGTACTTCGTACTGACCGTAGCAGTCGGTGACCGTCCGTCCCGGACGACCCTGCGGGCGGCGCGGGCGCCGTAGGCTGTTCGCGTGCTCTTGCTCGCTCTGGATACCGCAACACCCGCCGTCACCGTCGCCCTGCACGACGGCACGGACGTCATCGCCTCGTCGAGCCAGGTGGACGCGCGCCGGCACGGAGAGCTGCTGCTGCCGGCCGTCGACCGGGTCCTCGCCGAGGCCGGACTGAGGCTGGAGGCCGTCACCGGGATCGTCGTCGGCACCGGGCCCGGCCCCTACACCGGCCTGCGCGTCGGCCTGATGACCGCCGACACCTTCGGCCTCGCGCTCGGCGTCCCCGTGCACGGTCTGTGCACGCTCGACGGCCTCGCCTACGCCGCCGACATCGAGAAGGGCCCCTTCGTCGTGGCGACCGACGCCCGGCGCAAGGAGGTCTACTGGGCCACGTACGCCGACTCCCGGACCCGGCTGACCGGCCCGGCCGTCGACCGCCCGGCCGACATCGCCGAGCAGGTCGCGGGCCTCCCGGCGGTCGGCGCCGGCGCGCTGCTCTACCCGGACACGTTCCCGCGCGCCCACGAGCCCGAGCACGTGTCCGCCGCCGCCCTCGCCTCGCTCGCCGCGGAGAAGCTGGCCGCGGGCGAGGAACTCATGGCGCCCCGGCCGCTGTACCTGCGCCGGCCGGACGCCCAGGTCCCCAAGAACTACAAGGTGGTCACCCCCAAGTGACACAGCCGGCACCTCCCCGACTGCGCGAGATGCGCTGGTGGGACATCGACGTGGTCCTGGAGCTGGAGCGGGACCTGTTCCCCGAGGACGCCTGGTCCCGGGGCATGTTCTGGTCCGAGCTGGCCCACTCCCGGGGCCCCGAGGCCACCCGCTGCTATCTCGTCGCCGAGTCCGCCGACGGCCGGGTCGTCGGGTACGCGGGCCTGGCCGCCGCCGGTGACCTGGCCGACGTGCAGACCATCGCGGTCGCCCGCGACCACCAGGGCACCGGCCTCGGCGCCCGCCTGCTGACCGAGCTGCTGCGCGCGGCGACCGCGTTCGAGTGCCACGAGGTGATGCTCGAATGCCGGGTGGACAACCTTCCCGCCCAGAAGCTCTACGAGCGCTTCGGCTTCACCCCGATCGGCTTCCGGCGCGGCTACTACCAGCCGGGCAACGTGGACGCCCTGGTGATGCGCCTGACCACGGAACCCGGCAGCGGCCCGGCCGCCGGCTCCGCCTCAGTACAAGGAACCGATATCCATGACTGACGAACCTCTCGTCCTCGGCATCGAGACCTCCTGCGACGAGACCGGCGTCGGCATCGTCCGCGGCACCACCCTGCTGGCGGACGCCGTCGCCTCCAGCGTCGACGAGCACGCCCGCTTCGGCGGCGTGGTCCCGGAGGTGGCCTCCCGGGCGCACCTGGAGGCGATGGTCCCCACCATCGACCGCGCGTTGAAGGAGGCGGGGGTCGGCGCCAAGGACCTGGACGGCATCGCGGTCACCGCGGGCCCCGGCCTCGCGGGCGCCCTGCTCGTCGGCGTCTCGGCGGCCAAGGCGTACGCCTACGCGCTCGGCAAGCCCCTGTACGGCGTCAACCACCTCGCCTCGCACATCTGCGTGGACCAGCTGGAGCACGGCCCGCTGCCCGAGCCGACGATGGCCCTGCTGGTCTCCGGCGGCCACTCCTCGCTGCTGCTGTCGGAGGACATCACCTCCGACGTCCGTCCGATGGGCTCGACCATCGACGACGCGGCCGGCGAGGCCTTCGACAAGATCGCCCGCGTGCTGGACCTGGGCTTCCCCGGCGGCCCGGTCATCGACCGGTACGCGCGCGAGGGCGACCCGGAGGCCATCGCCTTCCCGCGCGGCCTGACCGGCCCGCGCGACCCGGCGTACGACTTCTCCTTCTCCGGCCTGAAGACCGCCGTGGCCCGCTGGATCGAGGCCCGGCGCGCGGCCGGCGAGGAGGTCCCGGTCCGCGACGTGGCCGCCTCCTTCCAGGAGGCCGTGGTCGACGTGCTGACCCGCAAGGCCGTCCGCGCCTGCAAGGACGAGGGCGTGGACCACCTGATGATCGGCGGCGGTGTGGCGGCCAACTCCCGGCTGCGCGCCCTCGCCCAGGAGCGCTGCGAGGCCGCCGGCATCCGGCTGCGCGTGCCGCGCCCCAAGCTGTGCACGGACAACGGCGCGATGGTGGCCGCGCTCGGCGCCGAGATGGTCGCCCGGGGCCGGGCCGCGTCCAGCTGGGACCTGTCGGCCGACTCCTCGCTGCCGGTGACCGACCCGCACGTGCCCGGCCACGACCACGTGCACGAGGTCAGCAAGGAGAACCTCTACTCGTGACCGTCGCCCTGATGTGGGAGGCCCGGGCGGCCGACGGCCGGGGCGCGGACCTGCTGGCCTGGGTGCGCGAACAGCCCCTGGCGGCGGAGCCGTTGCGGCGCGAGACCTTCCGCGCGCCGCAGGACCGGGTGCTGGTCGTCACGTGGTGGGACGCGCCGTACGACGCCCCGCTCCCCGAACTGCCGGAGCCGGACCCGGACCTGGTGACCCGGGCCGTGCACCGGTGGCGGTTCGAGTCGGTGGCGGAGGGCTGAGTTGGGGAACCGGCCCCGACTGCGCTATGATCATCACACAGCGAACGGCCGGAACACCGGTCCGGACGCAGTGCGTTGGTGGTCCAAGGAAAGACGCCCCGCTTCCTGCGGGGAGATGCAGGTGCAAGGCCTGCCCGGCGCTCCACTCGACACCCCGCCCCCGGGTTTCCGGCGGCGGGGTGTTCGCGTTGCGCGCACCCGTGGCGAACCGGTGGCGAAAGTTTCGGAAGGTCTTTCGAATGTTCCGGTGGGCTCCTGGTGTGCCGGGGGCTTCGTCGAGCGGTCCGGCGAGGATACGATCGCGGGCATGAAGCCCTCGAAGCCCGCAGGAACGCAGACGGCGACCCTCGCCGAGATCGCCCGTGAGGCGGGGGTCTCCGCTCCGACTGTTTCGAAGGTCCTCAACGGCCGGGCCGATGTCTCCCCCGCGACCCGCACCCGCGTCGAGGAGCTGCTGCGCGCCTACGGCTACCGGCGCCGCCGTGCCGAGGCCTCCCGCTCGCCCCTGATCGACGTCGTCTTCCACGAGCTGGAGAGCGCCTGGGCGATGGAGGTCATCCGGGGCGTGGAGAACGTCGCCCGGGACGCCGGACTGAGTGTGGTCCTGTCCGAGTCGGCCGGCCGGCTCACCCCCGGCCGCACCTGGGCCGACCAGGTCGCCGCCCGCCGCCCGCACGGCGTGGTGCTGGTCCTCTCCGAGCTCGACGAGTCCCAGCGGGCGCTGCTGACCAGCCGCTCCATCCCGTTCGTGGTGATGGACCCGGCCGGCGACCCGGGCCCGGACGTGCCCTCCATCGGCGCCACCAACTGGCAGGGCGGCCTCGCCGCCACCCGCCACCTGGTGGAACTCGGCCACACCCGGATCGGCGCGATCAGCGGCCCGTCCCGGATGATGTGCAGCCGGGCCCGGGTCGACGGCTACCGGGCCGCGCTGGAGACGGCCGGGCTGCCCGTCGACCCCTCCCTCGTCGTGGCCGGCGACTTCCACCACGACGCGGGCTACCGCCTGGGCCTGGAGCTGCTGCGCCGCCCGGACCGGCCCACCGCCGTCTTCGCGGGCAACGACCTTCAGGCGCTCGGCCTGTACGAGGCCGCCCGTGAGCTGGGCCTGCGCGTCCCGGAGGACCTGAGCGTGGTCGGCTTCGACGATCTGCCGGTGGCCCGCTGGGTGGGGCCGCCGCTGACGACCGTACGGCAGCCGCTCACCGAGATGGCCGAGGCCGCGGCCCGGCTGGTGCTGGAGCTGGGGAGCGAGCGCGAGGAGCGGGCGGCGACCCGGGTGGAGCTGGCGACGAGCCTGGTGGTGCGGTCGAGCACGCACGTGCCCCCGGCCGTTTAGCGGCGCGTGCGGCCGGTCTTCCAACGGGCCGGTGCCGGAGGGTGGTTGGGTGCCCTGTGCTTCAACGCGTCGTGGAACAGCGCCAATCCGGTACTCACCGTGACGTTGGATGAGAATTTCGCAAGAAAACCGACTCGGACGGGCTTCCGCTAACACTCCCCTAATAATTCGGACTTATGTTCCTGCCGTGACGCGACAGGTGGAGCAAGGCGACGCGGGCGGACGGGCGGGCGGGCGGGCGAGAGCGCTGAAGATCGTCGGCCTCGCTCTGGCGGGCGCCCTGGTGCTGGGCGTGGCGGGGACCGGCTGGGCCTACTGGCATCTCAACCACAACATCACCAGCGTCGACATCGACAGCGCGCTCGGCGACGACCGCCCGGCCCGCGCCGCGGTCACCCCGTCCGCGTCCGCCCCGGCGGACGCCTCCCCGCTGCCCACCGGTTCCCTCAACATCCTGGTCCTCGGCTCGGACTCGCGCAGCGGCAAGGACAACCAGAAGCTGGGCGGCGGCGACAGCGGCGGAGCCCGGTCCGACACCGCGATGGTGGTGCACATCGACGCGGGCCGCACGAAGGCCACCGTCGTCAGCATCCCGCGCGACACGCTCGTCACCCGCCCGTCCTGCCCGCTCTCCTCCGGCGGCAGCACGGCACCGGCGTACGGCGCCATGTTCAACAGCGCCTACGCGGTGGGCGGCCCGGTGTGCGCGGTGAAGACCGTCGAGTCCCTGACGGGTGTCCGCATGGACCACTACCTGGAGATCGACTTCTCCGGCTTCGCCAAGCTGGTCGACGCGCTCGGCGGGGTCGACGTGACCACCGGCCAGGACATCGACGACGACATGAGCCACCTGCACCTCAAGGCGGGCACCCACCATCTCGACGGCAGGCGGGCCCTCGCTCTCGCCCGGACCCGGCACGGCATAGGCGACGGCAGCGACCTGGGCCGCATAGGGCTCCAGCAGACGCTGGTCAAGGCCCTGCTGGAGCACATGTCCGGCGCGGGGCTGCTCTCCGACCCAGCCCGGCTGTACCGGGTCGCCGACGCCGTCACCACCAGCCTCACCACCGACACCGGACTGAACTCCCTGAACGAGCTGGTGAGCCTCGGCCGGAGCCTGAAGGGACTGACCGTCGACCGGGTGCGGACGGTGACCATGCCGGTCGTCACGGCGCCCTCCGACCCCAACCGGGTCGTCGCGGAGGAACCGGCGGCGAACGACCTCTGGGCCTCCCTGCGCTGAGCCGTGCCCGGGCGGTCGTCGGGGGCGGAAAAAAATCCCGCGGAATTTTCCGCGAGGATGTCGATCCGGGTGGTTCCCGTTCGACGCAAGGGGTGAGTGGCGGGAACGGACCCGCCGCCCCGACCGGAGGAGTCACCATGCCCCGCTACCTGTCGCTCGTTCGCGTCGACGAGTCCGCCGGCCCCGCCGGGGGGCCCAGCGAGGAGCTGATGCAGCGGATGGGCGAGCTGATCGAGGAGATGACCAAGGCCGGTGTCCTGCTCGACACCGCCGGACTCACCCCGTCCGCCGATGCGTCCCGGATCGACTGGGACGGCGAGAAGGTCTCCGTGACCGACGGCCCGTTCACCGAGTCCAAGGAGGTCGTCGGCGGCTACGCGCTCATGCAGTGCAAGGACCGGGCCGAGGCACTGGAGTGGACCCAGCGCTTCCTGAAGATCCACGGCCCGGAGTGGCAGCTCGCCTGCGAGCTGCGGGAGATCGCCGAGGGCTGAGCCCGTTTGGCCCGCCGCCGCCCAGGGTGTTGCATGGTGGGCTGTGGAGACACAGCCCGCCACGGCGCACGCCATCGAGACCGTCTTCCGCCTGGAGTCGCCCCGGGTGATCGCCGGGGTCGCCCGGATCGTCCGGGACGTCGGCATCGCCGAGGAACTGGCGCAGGACGCCCTGGTCGCCGCCCTGGAGCGGTGGCCGCTGGACGGGGTGCCGGACAACCCGGGCGCCTGGCTCATGGCCACCGCCCGGCACCGGGCCGTCGACCTGATCAGGCGCCGCGAGACCTACGCCCGCAAGCTCGCCGAGATCGGGCGCGACCTGGAGACGGCCCCGCCGTCGTACGACGCACCGGCCGACCCGGACGACATCGACGACGACCTGCTCCGGCTGGTCTTCACCGCCTGCCATCCGGTGCTGTCACCGGAGGCCCGCACCGCGCTCACCCTGCGCCTGCTGGGCGGTCTGACCACGGCCGAGATCGCCCGTGCCTACCTGGTCCCGGAGTCCACGGTCGCCCAGCGGATCGTCCGCGCCAAGCGCACCCTGGCGAAGCGCAACGTCGCCTTCGAGGTGCCGTACGGCCCCGACCGCGAGGCCCGCCTGGGCTCCGTGCTGGACGTCATCTACCTGATCTTCAACGAGGGGTACGCGGCCACCGCGGGCGACGACTGGCTGCGCCCCGGCCTGTGCGAGGACGCGCTGCGGCTGGCCCGGGTGCTGTCCGCGCTGATGCCCAAGGAGCCCGAGGTGCACGGGCTGACGGCGCTGCTGGAGTTCCAGGCATCCCGCTCCGCCGCCCGCACCGGCCCCGACGGTTCACCGGTGCTGCTGGAGGACCAGAACCGCAGCCGCTGGAACCGCATGCTCATCGCGCGCGGCATCCGCGCCCTCGACCGCGCCGGGGCCACCGCGAGCGGCCCCCCGGGCCCGTACACGCTCCAGGCGGCCATCGCCGCCTGCCACGCGCGCGCGTACACGTACGAGGAGACGGACTGGCGGGCCATCGCCACCCTGTACGGCCTGCTGGCCGTCCGCGGGCCCTCCCCGGTGGTCGAGCTGAACCGCGCGGTCGCCGTGTCGATGGCCGACGGCCCGGCGGCGGGCCTGAGGCTGGTGGACGCCCTCGCTGACGCGCCCGCGCTGCGCGGCTACCACCTGCTGCCCAGCGTCCGCGGCGACCTCCTCTCCCGCCTCGGCCGCACCGCCGAGGCCCGCGAGGAGTTCCTCCGGGCGGCGGCCCTGACCCACAACGAGCGGGAACGGGAGCTGCTGCTGCGCAGGGCGCGTGCGTGCGGCTGAGCCTCAGCCCAGCGGACGGCCGATCAGCATCGCCGGCGCCCCGGCGACGCGGGTGAGGAACACGGTGGCCGCGTTCGGCCCCTGCGGTTTCACCTTCCGGCGCAGCTCCTCGGGCTCGACCGCCGAGCCGCGCTTCTTCACGGTCAGCGTGCCGACCTCCCGCTCGCGCAGCAGGGCTTTCAGCCTCTTGACGTTGAACGGGAGCCGGTCGGTGATCTCGTAGGCGGTGGCGTAGGGCGTGGGCCGGGCCTCGTCCGCGGTGATGTACGCGATGGTCGGGTCCAGCAGTCCGCCGCCGACCTCCTCGGCGACCTCCGCGACCAGGTGCGCGCGGATCACGGCGCCGTCCGGCTCGTACAGGTACCGCCCCACCGGCCGGACGCCGGGATCGTGCAGCCCGCGGCCGAGCAGCGTGCGCGGGCCCGGCAGCAGCGTGGCCCGCACCGCGCCCGGCGCCCCGGTCCCGAACCACAGCACCGCCTCCTTCACGTCGCCGCCGTCGGAGACCCACTCGGCCTCGGCCTGGGCCGGGACCACCTCGTGCGGGATGCCCGGGGCGATCTTCAGCGCGGCGCGGGGCGCCGCGAGAGCCGCCTCGACCGCCCAGGACAGCGGCGGCGAGTACGCCTCCGGATCGAAGAGCCGGCCGCGCCCGCCCCGGCGCGCGGGGTCCACGAACACCGCGTCGTACCCGGCGGTGTCCACCTGCGTGACGTCGGCCTCCCGGACCTCGATGAGGCCGGCCAGCCCGAGCGCCTCGGCGTTCGCGCGCGCCACGGCCGCCGTCAGCGGGTCCCGGTCGACGGCCAGCACCCGGATCCCGGCCCGTGCCAGCGCGATGGCGTCCCCGCCGATCCCGCAGCACAGGTCGGCGACGGAGGTGACGCCCAGCTCCTTCAGCCGTCCGGCCCGGTACGCCGCGACGCGGGCCCGCGTCGACTGCTCGACCCCGTTCGGCGTGAAGAACATGCGCCCGGCGTCCTCGGCCCCGAACTTCGCCACCGCCCGCTGCCGCAGCCGGGCCTGGCCGAGCGCGGCGGAGACCAGGTCGGCCGGGTGCTCGCGGCGCAGCCGGGTGGCCACGGCCAGCTCCTGCGCGGGCTCGGTGTCGCGCACCTCGTCGAGGAGGGCGCGGCCTTCGGGGGTGAGGAGCAGTGCGAGGTCGTTCACCGGGTCATTGTGGGCCAGTCGGTGGATGGTGCGCCTCCGGCGGCGGTGTCGGCCGGGGTCGCGGGCCGGGGCCTGGGAGGATCCGGCACCATGCGAGCAGTAGTACAAAATGACAAAAGTCGGACTCTCCGGCGACTGGCCCTCGGGGGCGGAGCAGCCGCGCTGGCCGCCGCCGCCCGGCGCTGGGGGCTGGACCAGGTCCCGCTCACGCCGCCGCCACCGCCCGCGGTGAAGCCGAGGATCACCGCCCGCGACGGATTCGAGGTGGACCACCAGGAGGACTGGAACCTGCCCCCCGTCTTCACCACGATCCCGACCCGGCAGAAGGTCGTCTTCCTGACGATCGACGACGGCGCCGAGAAGGACCCGCGGTTCCTCGCCATGATGCACGAGCTCAAGATCCCGTACACCGCGTTCCTCAGCGACTACCTGGTCAGGGACGACTACGCCTACTTCCGCAGGATGCGCTCCTACGGCAACACCCTCAACAACCACACCCTGCACCACCCCTACCTGCCGGGTCTGTCCTACGAGGAGCAGAAGGACGAGATCTGCGGCATGCAGGCCGTCATGAAGAAGCAGTTCGGCAAGGCGCCCACCGTCTTCCGCCCGCCCTACGGCAACTACAACCAGGACACCCTGGTCGCCGCCAAGGAGTGCGGCATCAAGTACGCGCCGATCTGGAACGAGGAGGTCTTCGTCGACCACTGGGAGTACCGCGAGGACGACAAGCGGCTGCGCCGCGGCGACATCGTCCTCACCCACTTCCGCGGCCGGGACGACTGGGACGGCACGATGGTGGACGACATGCGCCGCTTCCTGAACAAGGTCACGCGCGAGGGCTACGCCGTGGCCCGCCTGGAGGACTACCTGTGAGGCGGGTCAGGGGCCCGGCCGCGGTGCTCGCCGCGGCCCTGCTCCTGACGGGCTGCGCCCAGTCCGTCGACCCCATCGAACGCCTCGGCAAGAAGGCCGCCGAAGGGGTGCGCCCGCACACCACCGCCCCCGACCACCGCTACCGCGTCTGGGGCCTGACCCGGCCCCTCGCCCGCTCCCCGGTGCACCCGGCCCGCCCGCTCGCTGGGCACCCGGGGACCGGCACCCCGCCCCCCGTGGTCGACCGCGTCCCCACCCGCGACCCGGTCGTCTTCCTCACCTACGACGACGGCGCCGAGCGGGACCCCCGCTTCGTCGACATGGTCCGCGAACTCCGGCTCCCGGTCACCCTGTTCCTCACCGACAGCGTCGCCGGCCCCGGCTACCGCCACTTCGCCCGCCTGCGCGCCCTGGGCGCCGGCATCGGCAACCACACCGTCGACCACCGGGCGCCGGCCGGACTGCCGTACGCCGGCCAGCGCGCCGAGATCTGCGGCCAGCAGGACCGCCTCCGCGCCGCCCTCGGCGTCCGCCCCCGCCTCTTCCGCCCGCCCTACGGCTCCTACGACCGCACCACGCTGCGCGCGGCGGCCGACTGCGGCGTCTCCGCGCTCGTCCTGTGGCGTGCCGCCCTGACCCCGGCGGGCCTCGCCTACACCCACGGCCCCCGCCACCTGCGCCCCGGCGACATCGTCCTGGTGGGCCCCGACGAGTCGAGGGGGCCGGCCCTGCGGACGCGGACGGTACGGGTGCTGAGGGAGGCACAGGGGCGAGGACTGACGGTGGGGCGCCTGGAGGACTACCTCGGGTGAGGCCGTGCGGCCCGCCGCGGGCAAAACGGCCGACGCGCCGCGGGCAATTGGCACTCCGCTTGACCGAGTGCTAATCGCGGTCATAGTCTCGGCTCTGGCACTCCCCCCTGGAGAGTGCCAGACAAACGCGACGGGCAGGTCCGGCACCCGCGACGACGGATCGACCTGGTCGCCACCTCAGACAGTTAACCCCGTGAGATCTCCGAAGGGGGAGGTCGGATCGTGACGACCGCCAGCTCCAAGGTTGCCATCAAGCCGCTCGAGGACCGCATCGTGGTCCAGCCGCTGGACGCCGAGCAGACCACGGCCTCTGGCCTGGTCATCCCGGACACCGCGAAGGAGAAGCCCCAGGAGGGTGCCGTCCTCGCCGTGGGCCCGGGCCGGTTCGAGAACGGCGAGCGTCTGCCGCTCGACGTCAAGGTCGGCGACGTCGTCCTCTACAGCAAGTACGGCGGCACCGAGGTGAAGTACAACGGCGACGAGTACCTCGTCCTCTCGGCTCGCGACGTCCTCGCGATCATCGAGAAGTAATCACCTCAAGCGACTCTCCGCTTTGAGCTGCGCCCCTGGCCCCCGCGACCGATAAGAAGCCGGGCGCCCGGGGCGCAGCGTCTTTTCACCCACAGATTTCCGAGAGGGCTCCCGCTGTCATGGCGAAGATCCTGAAGTTCGACGAGGACGCCCGTCGCGCCCTTGAGCGCGGCGTCAACAAGCTTGCCGACACCGTCAAGGTGACGATCGGCCCCAAGGGCCGCAACGTCGTCATCGACAAGAAGTTCGGCGCGCCCACCATCACCAACGACGGTGTCACGATCGCCCGCGAGGTCGAGATCGAGGACCCGTACGAGAACCTCGGCGCGCAGCTGGTGAAGGAGGTGGCGACCAAGACCAACGACATCGCGGGTGACGGCACCACCACCGCCACCGTCCTCGCCCAGGCGCTGGTCCGCGAGGGTCTGAAGAACGTCGCCGCCGGTGCCTCCCCGGCCGCCCTGAAGAAGGGCATCGACGCCGCGGTCAAGGCCGTCTCCGAGGACCTGCTCGCCTCGGCCCGCCCGATCGACGAGAAGTCCGACATCGCCGCCGTCGCCGCGCTGTCCGCCCAGGACCAGCAGGTCGGCGAGCTGATCGCCGAGGCCATGGACAAGGTCGGCAAGGACGGTGTCATCACCGTCGAGGAGTCCAACACCTTCGGCCTGGAGCTGGACTTCACCGAGGGCATGGCCTTCGACAAGGGCTACCTGTCGCCGTACTTCGTGACGGACCAGGAGCGCATGGAGGCCGTCCTGGAGGACCCGTACATCCTCATCAACCAGGGCAAGATCTCCGCCATCGCCGACCTGCTGCCGCTGCTGGAGAAGGTCATCCAGGCCGGCTCCTCCAAGCCGCTGCTGATCATCGCCGAGGACGTCGAGGGCGAGGCCCTGTCGACCCTGGTCGTCAACAAGATCCGCGGCACCTTCAACGCCGTCGCGGTGAAGGCCCCCGGCTTCGGCGACCGCCGCAAGGCGATGCTCCAGGACATGGCCGTCCTCACCGGCGCCACCGTCATCTCCGAGGAGGTCGGCCTCAAGCTCGACCAGGTCGGCATCGACGTGCTCGGCTCCGCCCGCCGCGTCACCGTCACCAAGGACGACACCACGATCGTCGACGGCGCCGGCAAGTCCGAGGACGTGCAGGGCCGCGTCGCCCAGATCAAGGCCGAGATCGAGAACACCGACTCCGACTGGGACCGCGAGAAGCTCCAGGAGCGCCTCGCCAAGCTGGCCGGCGGCGTGTGCGTGATCAAGGTCGGCGCCGCCACCGAGGTGGAGCTGAAGGAGAAGAAGCACCGTCTGGAGGACGCCATCTCCGCGACCCGCGCCGCGGTCGAGGAGGGCATCGTCTCCGGTGGTGGCTCCGCCCTGGTCCACGCCTCCAAGGTGCTGGACGGCAACCTCGACAAGTCCGGCGACGAGGCCACCGGTGTCTCCGTGGTCCGCAACGCCGTGGTCGAGCCGCTGCGCTGGATCGGCGAGAACGCCGGCCAGGAGGGCTACGTCATCGTGTCCAAGGTCAAGGACCTGGACAAGGGGCAGGGCTACAACGCCGCCACCGGCGAGTACGGCGACCTGATCAAGGCCGGCGTCATCGACCCGGTCAAGGTCACCCGCTCCGCCCTGGAGAACGCCGCCTCCATCGCCTCCCTGCTGCTCACGACCGAGACCCTGGTCGTCGAGAAGAAGGAAGAGGAAGAGCCGGCCGCCGCGGGTCACAGCCACGGCCACGCGCACTGAGCCGAGCGCTCTCGAGCGAAGGCCCGGCACCCCGTCGAGGGGGCCGGGCCTTCGCCCTGTCCGGCGCTCCCACGCGTCTACTGCTCCAGCGCGTCGAGCGCGCCCAGCTGCTGCATCAGCCCCAGCTGGTCGTGCTGCCACCACAGTTCCGCGATCTTGCCGTCCTCGCCGAACCGGAACAGCGTCATCCCGGTCATGGCGACCTGCCTGCCGGTGGGCGCGATCCCCAGGAAATCGCCCTGGTGCGTGGCGTACCAGGTCCACCGCGCGCAGGCCCGGTCGCCCTGGGTGAGCACGTCCTCGACCGTGAACGCGAAGTCGAACGCGCCGCGCCACATCCGGAACTCGGCGCGGACGTTGTCCAGCCCGATGGTGTCCTGCGGGTTCATCGGATCATGGCTGTGGATGTCCTCGTCCAGCAGGTCGTTGAACGGCGGCAGCTCGCCCTCGGCGCACAGCGCCTCGAAGAACCCGCGCACCATGCCCTCGGCCAGGTTCTCGTCCCGTACGACGTCCAGGTCGATGAACGTCGGCATCTCGTCGCACAGCGCGACCAGGCCGCGGAAGATCCGGTCGGTCTCGGGGAGGTTCGAGTTCCGCATCGCGTCCTCGTACGACGCGAACTCCACCACTTCGACGACGTGCGACGCGTCCGAGCGGTCCGTGCCGACCACCGCGTGCGTCGCCGTCCGCTTGCCCTTGGTCTGCCGCACCCAGTCGTCCATGAGCCGGTTCATCTCGTCCAGCCGGCTCGTCCTGCACTCGATGAGCTGTACGAAGGTCATGCGCCGCCTCCGGCCCCCCTGGTCCGGTACCGTCCCGCCCATTTTCCCACCGGGACGGCGGCGCCACCCGTCCGCTACTGCGGCCCGTACTTGCGCCCCGTCCGGGAGCTGATCCCACCCAGCAGCCCGCGCGGCGTCACCTTCACCAGGCCCATCAGCGCCTTGTACCGGGGGTCGGGGATGGACACCGTCCTGCCGCGCGCGAGGTCGGACAGGGCCGCCGCGACCAGCTTGTCGGCGTCCAGCCACATCCAGCCCGGGATGTTGTCCGTGCCCATCCCGGCCCGCTGGTGGAACTCGGTGCGCACGAACCCCGGGCACAGCGCCATCAGCCGGACGCCGGTGCTGGCCAGGTCCTTGGCCGCGCCCTGGGTGAACTGCACGACCCACGCCTTGGACGCGCCGTACGTGCCGCGCGGGAGGAAGGCGGCCACCGAGGCGACGTTCACCACCCCGCCCCGGCCGCGCTCGCGCATCGCCCCGGCCGCCGCCGACGTCAGCCGGAGCACCGCCTCGCAGTGCACCTTGAGCATCCGCAGCTCGTCCGCCATCGGAACCTCCAGATAGCGGCCCTTGTTGCCGAAGCCGGCGTTGTTGACCAGGAGGTCGACCGGGTTCTTCTGGTCGCCGAGCCGGTCGGCCACCGCCTCGATGCCCTCGTCCCGCGCCAGGTCGGCGGTCAGCACCTCCACCTCGATGCCGTGCCGGTCGTGCAGTTCCGTCGCCTGGTCGCGCAGCCGCTTGGTGTCCCGCGCGACCAGGACGAGGTCATGCCCGTCCGCCGCCAGCCGCCGCGCGAACGCGGCACCGATCCCCGCGGTCGATCCCGTAATCAGAGCCGTTGTCATGGCCCAAGCGTAGTGACCCGGACCGCGGGCCTCCGCGGTCCGCGCGCCGCGTCCGGTGTCCTGCCGGCGAGCTGTCAGGCCCCGTGCTCGGCCACGTACTTCCGGGCCTTCGCCAGCGTGTCCGTGTGCAGCGCCGTGCCCGCCGCGAGCAGCCGGGGCAGCAGCTGCCGCTCGGTGGTGACCGCGCGGAACTGCATCGCCGCCGTCACCCCGTGGTCCGGCCGGTGCACGATCCGCACGGGATCGCCCGCCCGGATCTCACCCGGTTCGATCACCCGGAGGTAGGCGCCCGTTGCGCCCTTCTGCGTGAATCTCCTGACCCAGCCGCGCTCGCCCAGATGGCCCTGGAAGGTGGCACACGGAATGCGGCCGGAGGTCACTTCCAGTACGACGGTGGCACCGATCCGCCAGCGCTCCCCGATCAGCGCCCCGGAGACGTCCAGGCCGTCCGTCGTCAGGTTCTCGCCGAAGCAACCGTTGGCCAGCGATCTGCCGAGTTCCCGCTCCCAGGCGTCGAGATCCTCCCGGGCGTACGCGTACACCGCCTGGTCGTCCCCGCCGTGGTAGCGGGTGTCGCACACCGCGTCCCCGGCGAGTCCGCCCGCGCCGACGCCCCGCGGGCCGGGCGCCGCCACCCGCACCGGCCCGTCGGCCGGCTGCTTGTCGATGCCGGTCAGACCGTCCGGCTGGTTCGTGTACGGCACCTGCCGGGGCCGGCCCAGATTCACCGAGAGAAGCTTCATCCCGGCACGGTAAGCGATCGGTCCCCAAAGCGTCGACGCATTATTGGTCGCCTTGCCCAAGACTGCCTTATGCTCGACGGGTGATCGAGGCCCGCCATCTCCGCGTCCTGCGCGCCGTAGCCACCACCGGTTCCTTCTCGGCGGCCGGGCGTCAGCTGGGCTGCACACAGCCCGCCGTCAGCCAGCAGATGAAGGCCCTGGAAGCCTCGGTCGGCACCCCGCTGCTGGTCCGCACCGGGCGCGAGATGCGCCTCACGCAGGCCGGCGAGGCCCTGGTCCGGCACGCCTCCGGCATCCTGGCCGGGCTCACCGCGGCCGAGGAGGAGGTCGCCGCCATCGCCGGCCTGCGCGCGGGCCGGGTCCGGCTGGTCTCCTTCCCCAGCGGCAGCTCCACCCTGGTCCCCACCGCCCTGGCCGCCCTGCGAGCGGCTCACCCCGGCACCCGTGTCTCCCTGGAGGAGGCCGAGCCGCCGCGGTCGGTCGAACTGCTCCGCGAGGGCGACTGCGACCTGGCCCTGGCCTTCCGGTACGAGGGTGCGGCGATCGCCGAGGACTGGGACGACCTCGTCGTGCGGCCCCTGCTGACGGACCGCCTGGTCGCCCTGGTGCCCGAACGGCACCGGCTCGCGCGCGCGGACACCGTCGCCATCGGCGAGCTGGCCCACGAGCCCTGGATCGCGGGCTGTCCGCGCTGCCGCGGTCAGCTGGTCGAGGTGTGCGAGGGGGCCGGCTTCACCCCGCGCATCGACTTCGCCACCGACGACTACCCGGCCGTGGTCGGCCTGGTCGGCGCCGGTCTCGGTGTCGCCGTACTGCCCCAGCTGGCCGTGGAGTCGGTACGGCCGCGGGGCGTGCGCACGGTACGGCTGGAA
Organism: Streptomyces sp. NPDC004658; assembly: GCF_040609555.1. NCBI lineage: Bacteria > Bacillati > Actinomycetota > Actinomycetes > Kitasatosporales > Streptomycetaceae > Streptomyces > Streptomyces sp. NPDC004658. The sequence continues at coordinate 11,832 of NZ_JBEXKG010000005.1, read as the reverse complement.
CCGGCGGTGCGGCGGGAGATCGTCGCCCTCACCCTGCCCGACCTGGCCCAGGTGCCGGCGGTGTCGGCCACGCTGGAGCAGCTGGCCCGGGCGGCGCGCACGGCGGGGCGCGGCCAGGCGTAGTCCGCGGGAGCGGGGGTCACGGAGCGCGGGTGCCGCCCGGACGGGCCACGGGCACGCGCGTGCGTGCCCGGTAGGGAAGTGGATGTTGTGCCGACAGGTGTTGCAGAAACGTTCCTTCAGTGATCCGAAACCGTTCCTTCAGTGATCGGAAGCGGTGTCTCCGCTGGTGGTGGAGGCCGCCACCAGGCGGTTGCGAGCCCGCCCCATCAACTCCTCACGCTCGTCCTCGGTCAGGCCGCCCCAGACGCCGTACGGCTCGCGCACCGCCAGCGCGTGCGCCGCACACTCCGCACGGACCGGGCACCTCATGCAGACCTCTTTGGCCGAGTTCTCGCGAGCGCTCCGAGCCGCCCCGCGCTCGCCCTCCGGGTGGAAGAAGAGCGAGCTGTCCACCCCGCGGCAGGCAGCCAGCAGCTGCCAGTCCCACAGGTCCGCGTTCGGTCCGGGAAGGCGGGAGAAATCTGCCATTACGTGACCCCTTGTCGCCGTTCTGGGCGGATACGGTGCCAACGACCGTACATCTCCGGTCTAAGGAGATGAAAATATGACTCATTGCGAATCTAGCCCCGGACACTACGAAACGGGAAGAAAAGGGGCCGAATGGGGCATAGGTTGTGATGAAAAGTTGTGGGTCCGTCGAGCATGTCTGCACCGTGTCGACGCCCTCACGTAGAGTGCCGAAGACGGCACGCGGGCCCGTAACTCTTTCGAGTGACCGTCGTTGAGAGTGCGGAGGCGGTTGAGAACACAAGCGCTCGGGCAGGCGTCCGAGACGGTCGACCGCACAGGTGACGATTCCGTACCAGCCTGGAGGCTCAAGGTGACGCGCATCAGCTGCGGAGGGCGGTCATGACATCCGTCCTCGTCTGCGACGACTCCCCGCTTGCCCGAGAGGCGCTCCGCCGCGCGGTCGCGACCGTGCCCGGTGTCGAGCGCGTGACGACGGCGGCCAACGGCGAGGAAGTCCTCCGCCGCTGGGGCGCCGACCGCTCCGACCTCATCCTGATGGACGTGCGCATGCCCGGTCTGGGCGGCGTCGAGACCGTGCGCCGGCTGCTGTCCGCCGACCCGGGCGCGCGCATCATCATGCTCACCGTCGCGGAAGACCTCGACGGGGTGGCGCTCGCGGTCGCCGCGGGTGCGCGGGGATACCTGCACAAGGACGCCTCGCGCGCGGAACTGCGCGCCACGGTGACCCAGGCGCTGGCCGACCCCACCTGGCGCCTCGCCCCGCGCCGGCTGCGCTCGGCCGAGATGGGCGCCGCGCCCACGCTCACCGCGCGTGAGATCCAGGTCCTGGAGGGCATGAGTCACGGCCGCTCGAACGCCGAGATCGGTCGCGAGCTGTTCCTCTCCGAGGACACCGTCAAGACGCACGCCCGGCGCCTGTTCAAGAAGCTCGGTGCCTCGGACCGGGCGCACGCGGTGGCCCTCGGCTTCCGCTGGGGACTGGTCCGCTAGCGGGTCGGAGGCCGGGCGGGCCGCTCGGCGCGGGGCGTTCCGGCGCCGTCCGCGCCCGCGGCTCCTGTGCGGGTGACCGGCCTGCCGCGCGGTCGAGCGCGGCCCGGCTCACCAGGGTTCGTCCGGTCCTCCGGTCTGCTGTGTGACCCGGGTTCGTGGTGCCCGCCGCGGGTGTGCGGGTCTTTCGGTGCGCGGGTCCTACGGGCGGTGGTCTGCCGGGCCGCTGCGCCGTCCGGTGGACGGTGCCGTCCGGGCCGATCCGGATGCCGGAGCCGCCCTGGTCGGCCCGGCCGTCCCGGCCGTCCGGGTCCCTCGCCGGCGGGCGCACCGCCGTGGAGGCCGGCGGCGAACGCCGGAGAAGCCGGCAGGTGGGCTCGCCATCCGGTGGAACGCGTCGACGGGCGACCGCCCCGGCGCGGGGCAGTGCCGAACACGGCGCGTGAACACTCCGGCGCACCACCCCGGCGAACGCCCTGAGAGGCCCGTGCGGGGCGGCCCGCCGGACGGGCGCTGCTCGTTTCGGCGCGGATGCCGCATCCTTGAGGTGTGGAGTCTCTCGGGGACGAGTCGGTCGAGCGGAAGGGGAGGGCGCAGGGAATGAGTGCCGGCGCACCTGCTCATAACGCTTCGGTGCACAACCACGAGCACGATGCGACGGACCGGACGGCCGCAGGGCACCATGGACCGATGCGCGACGACGAGGCGGGCACGGTCCCTGGGGCGATCGGTGCGCTCGTGCATCGTGCCGTCGACGGGGACGAGCAGGCCACGCACGATCTGCTCGCCCGTGTCCACCCCCTGGCGCTGCGCTACTGCCGCACCCGGCTGTCGCGCCTGCCCGGCGACGCGCGCCACTTCGTGGAGGACCTCGCCCAGGAGGTCTGCGTGGCGGTCCTCCTCGCCCTGCCCCGCTACCGCGACACCGGCCGCCCCTTCGAGGCGTTCGTCTTCGCCATCGCCTCCCACAAGGTCGCCGACCTCCAGCGCGCGGCGATGCGCCACCCGGGATCGACCGCGGTGCCGTCCGACGAGATGCCCGAGCGGCCCGACGACTCCCTCGGCCCCGAGGAGCGCGCCCTGCTCAGCAGCGACGCCGAGTGGGCCAAGAAGCTGCTGGCCAACCTCCCCGAGAACCAGCGCGAACTGCTCCTGCTGCGCATCGCCGTGGGCTTGACCGCGGAGGAGACGGGGCAGATGTTGGGAATGTCACCCGGTGCGGTCCGCGTGGCCCAGCACCGGGCCCTGAGCCGCCTCAGGGCGCTCGCCGAACAGTGAACCCGCCCTGCGCGGAGCCTGCGTAGCTCCTTCGCTGAACAGGTGCGCCGCCGTTTCCGTACGAACATACGAAGCCGGAAGCTACCCCGTACCGTGGAATTTGCTAGCGACGCTTCCCGTTAGCATGGACATCCGCACCGATCAAGGCCATTTGGGGAAGGTGTCATGACTGCCAACGTCGACGGAGTGCCCGGTAAATTCGCGACACTCGGGCTGACCTACGACGACGTGCTGCTGCTGCCGGGCGCATCCGAGGTGCTGCCCAACGCGGTCGACACCTCGTCCCGCATCTCGCGCAACGTCCGGGTGAACATCCCGCTGCTGTCCGCGGCGATGGACAAGGTGACCGAGTCCCGCATGGCCATCGCGATGGCCCGGCTGGGCGGCGTCGGTGTGCTGCACCGCAACCTCTCCATCGAGGACCAGGTCAACCAGGTCGACCTGGTGAAGCGGTCGGAGTCCGGCATGGTCACCGACCCGATCACGGTGCACCCGGAGGCCACGCTCGCCGAGGCGGACGCCCTGTGCGCGAAGTTCCGCATCAGCGGTGTCCCGGTCACCGACCCGGCCGGCAAGCTCCTCGGCATCGTGACCAACCGGGACATGGCCTTCGAGAGCGACCGCACCCGGCGCGTGCACGAGGTCATGACCCCGATGCCGCTGGTCACCGGAAAGGTGGGCATCTCCGGCCCCGAGGCCATGGAGCTGCTGCGCAAGCACAAGATCGAGAAGCTGCCGCTGGTGGACGACGAGGGCGTCCTCAAGGGCCTGATCACGGTCAAGGACTTCGTCAAGGCCGAGAAGTACCCCAACGCGGCGAAGGACGCCGAGGGCCGGCTGCTCGTCGGTGCGGCGGTCGGTGCCAGCCCGGAGGCGCTGGAGCGCGCTCAGGCGCTCGCCGCGGCCGGTGTGGACTTCCTGGTCGTCGACACCTCGCACGGCCACAACAGCAATGCCCTGAGCTGGATGTCGAAGATCAAGTCGAGCGTGAACGTCGACGTGGTCGGCGGCAACGTCGCCACCCGCGACGGCGCCCAGGCGCTGATCGACGCCGGTGTGGACGGCATCAAGGTGGGCGTGGGCCCGGGCTCCATCTGCACCACCCGGGTCGTGGCCGGTATCGGTGTGCCCCAGGTCACCGCGATCTACGAGGCGTCCCTCGCGGCCCGTCCCGCCGGCATCCCGCTGATCGGCGACGGCGGCCTCCAGTACTCCGGGGACATCGGCAAGGCGCTGGCCGCCGGTGCCGACACGGTGATGCTGGGCAGCCTCCTCGCCGGCTGCGAGGAGTCCCCGGGCGAGCTCCTCTTCATCAACGGCAAGCAGTTCAAGTCGTACCGGGGCATGGGCTCGCTGGGCGCCATGCAGTCGCGCGGCCAGGGCAAGTCGTACTCGAAGGACCGCTACTTCCAGGCCGACGTCACCGCCGACGAGAAGCTCGTGCCCGAGGGCGTCGAGGGCCAGGTGCCCTACCGCGGCCCGCTCGCCAACGTGCTGCACCAGCTCGTCGGCGGCCTGCGCCAGACCATGGGCTACGTCGGCGCCGCCACCATCGAGGAGATGGAGTCCAAGGGCCGGTTCGTGCGGATCACCTCGGCGGGTCTGAAGGAGTCCCACCCGCACGACATCCAGATGACGGTCGAGGCACCGAACTACAGCAGCAAGAAGTGACGCCCCCGCGCGCGTGAGGCTCGTGCCACGGCGGTCCCGGAGCATCCGGGGCCGCCGTTGCCGTACCCGTCGGCGATACTGGAAGGCGCTGCAACGCATAGGGAAAGGCCACCAACGTGACTGAGATCGAGATCGGGCGCGGCAAGCGCGGCCGCCGGGCGTACGCCTTCGACGACATCGCCGTCGTCCCCAGCCGCCGTACGCGGGACCCGAAGGAGGTCTCGATCGCCTGGCAGATCGACGCCTACCGCTTCGAGCTGCCGTTCCTGGCCGCCCCCATGGACTCCGTGGTCTCCCCGGCCACCGCCATCCGCATCGGCGAGCTGGGCGGCCTCGGGGTGCTGAACCTCGAAGGCCTGTGGACGCGGTACGAGGACCCGCAGCCGCTGCTGGACGAGGTCGCGGAGCTGCCCGCCGAGCAGGCGACCCGCCGCCTCCAGGAGATCTACGCGGCACCGATCAAGGAGGAGCTGATCGGCGCCCGCATCAAGGAGGTGCGGGACTCCGGGGTGGTCACCGCCGCCGCGCTCTCCCCGCAGCGCACCGCCCAGTTCTCCAAGGCGGTCGTGGACGCGGGCGTGGACATCTTCGTCATCCGCGGGACGACGGTCTCGGCGGAGCACGTGTCGTCCTCGCACGAGCCGCTGAACCTGAAGCAGTTCATCTACGAGCTGGACGTCCCGGTGATCGTCGGCGGCTGCGCCACGTACACGGCGGCCCTGCACCTGATGCGCACCGGTGCGGCCGGCGTCCTCGTCGGCTTCGGCGGCGGCGCCGCGCACACCACGCGCAACGTGCTCGGCATCCAGGTCCCGATGGCCACCGCCGTCGCCGACGTGGCCGCGGCCCGCCGTGACTACATGGACGAGTCCGGCGGCCGGTACGTGCACGTGATCGCGGACGGCGGCGTCGGCTGGTCCGGTGACCTGCCCAAGGCCATCGCCTGCGGCGCCGACGCCGTGATGATGGGTTCCCCGCTGGCCCGGGGCACGGACGCGCCCGGCAAGGGCCACCACTGGGGCATGGAGGCGGTCAACGAGGAGCTGCCCCGCGGCAAGAAGGTCGACCTCGGCACGGTCGGCACGATCGAGGAGATCCTCACCGGCCCGTCCCACACCCCGGACGGCTCGATGAACTTCTTCGGCGCCCTGCGCCGCGCCATGGCCACCACCGGCTACAGCGAACTGAAGGAGTTCCAGCGCGTCGAGGTGACGGTGGCGGACAGCCAGCACCGGCGGTAGTCGCCGGGGCGGTCGCTACGACCCCTGAAGGGCCGGTCATCCAGGGTGGGTGACCGGCCCTTTCACGTGCCCGGCGGCGCTCAAGTGGGCCGTGGCGGGGGCGCGTTGCACGGGGGGGCGCGTGGTTGCGTTCGGGGGCGAACGCGGGCCGAACGGGCGTAGCGGGCCGGTGGTGGCCGTGATCGGCGACCCGGTTCCGCTTGCGGATCGTGGAAGGGGGCGCCCATGGGACGCCACCGCAAGCCCATCCACTGGGACCGCATTCGGCTTCGGCTGGTGAAGTTCCGGAGGAGGTGCGCCTTGTGGATCTACAAGACGTGAGTGGCCACCCCCAGACGGAATAGGGGTGGACACTCCGATCACTTCCAGGAGCCCACCGCAGTGACCCCTGCGGTGGGCTCCACCTGGTCCCAAGGTACCGGCGCCGCATCACCCACGCCGCCAGCCCCCAGCCCTCACACCCCAACGCGCCCCCTTCACAACCGATGCGCCGCGCCCGTGGGCGTGGCCCCCCGCGTGTCCAGCAGCAGCTGGGCCTTCACCGAGAGGCCTTGCAGGTCGTACGTGCGGTGCTGCTGGAGCAGGATCGTGAGGTCGGCGTCGGCTGCCGCCTCGTACAGGGAGTCCGCGCGCGGCACGGGCCGGTCCAGGACGCTCCACTCGGGCACGTACGGGTCGTGGTAGCTCACGGCCGCGCCCAGTCCCATCAGCCGTACGGCGATCTCCTGCGCCGGGGTGCCCTGCTGGTCGGCCAGATCGGGCTTGTAGGTGACGCCGAGGAGGAGCACGCGGGCCCCGCGCGCGGACTTGCCGTGTTCGTTGAGGAGCGTGGCCGCGCGCTGGACGACGTACCGGGGCATCCGGCTGTTGACCTGCTGGGCCAGCTCGACCATGCGCAGGGTGCGGGTCGCGTGCCCGGTGAGGTCCAGCGGAACCCCGTGCCCGCCGACGCCCGGGCCCGGCCGGAACGCCTGGAAGCCGAAGGGCTTGGTCTCCGCGCACCGGATGACGTCCCACAGGTCGACCCCCAGCTCGTGGCAGAGGACGGCCATCTCGTTGACGAGCGCGATGTTGACGTGCCGGTAGTTGGTCTCCAGCAGTTGCACGGTCTCCGCCTCGCGCAGTCCACGCGCGCGTACCACCTTGTCGGTGAGCCGGCCGTAGAACGCGGCGGCCGACTCGGTGCAGGCGGGGGTGAGGCCGCCGATGACCTTCGGGGTGCTCGCGGGGGTGTGGTCGCGGCTGCCGGGGTCGACCCGGCTGGGGGAGTAGGCGAGGTGGAAGTCGCGGCCGGCGCGCAGCCCCGAACCTTCCTCCAGCAGCGGGCGCAGGAACTCCTCCGTGGTGCCCGGGAGCACCGGCGACTCCAGGATGACCGTGGTGTGCGGGCGCAGCCGCGCCGCCAGGGTGCGGGCGGCCGCCTCGACCTGACCGAGGTCGAGTCCGCCGTCGGCGCCGCGCGGGGTGGGCGCGCAGATCACCGCGGTGCGCACCCGGCCGAGCTGGGCGGGGTCGGTGACGGGGCGGAAGCCGGCGGAGTGCATCCGGCGCAGCTCCGCGGGGCTGAGCGAGCCGGCCTCGGGGCCGGTGGCATAGCCGACGGTGGGGATGCCGGCGGCGACGGCGGCCTGGGCGAGCGGCAAGCCGTAGGGACCGAGTCCGATGACGGCGAGGTCTGCGGGCATGGAGTGGGCCGTCCTTCCCAGTAGCCGAAGCGGGACAGGTGCGCAACCGCTGTGGAGAAGACGAGCGAGTGCACTGTCAGACTAGGTACATATATGACCGTTATGTGTGATTGTGTTTGTGTGTCTTCCGAGGGTTGTGCGCAAGTTGTCCACAGGTCGGGAGCCAGTGGTGGCTGAAGTCGGACAGCCCGGTCAGAATTTGGGCAGGGGATGTACCGGGCTTCGCCCACCGGGTGCGGCCGACGCGAGCGGATCTGCGACAGCGGGAGGCAGCGGTGAGGACAGCGACTCTGGGGCCGGCGCAGCGCGCCGAGGCACTGGCGGCGATGGCGGAGCGCGAGCTGGACGTGCTGGTGGTCGGCGGTGGAGTGGTGGGCGCCGGCACCGCGCTGGACGCCGTCACCCGCGGCCTGTCCACCGGCCTGGTCGAGGCCCGCGACTGGGCGTCCGGCACCTCCAGCCGGTCCAGCAAGCTGATCCACGGCGGCCTGCGCTATCTGGAGATGCTCGACTTCGCCCTGGTCCGCGAGGCCCTCAAGGAGCGCGGCCTGCTGCTGGAGCGCCTCGCCCCCCACCTGGTGAAGCCGGTGCCGTTCCTCTACCCGCTCCAGCACAAGGGCTGGGAGCGGCTGTATGCGGGCTCGGGCGTCGCGCTGTACGACGCGATGTCCATGGCCCGTGGCCACGGCCGGGGCCTGCCCATACATCGCCACCTCACCCGCCGTCACGCCCTGCGTGTCGCCCCCTGTCTGAAGAAGGACGCCCTGGTCGGCGCCCTGCAGTACTACGACGCCCAGATGGACGACGCCCGCTTCGTCGCCACCCTGGTGCGCACGGCCGCGTCCTACGGCGCCAAGGTGGCCAACCGCGCCCGCGTGACCGGGTTCCTGCGCGAGGGCGAGCGGGTCGTCGGCGCCCGGGTGCAGGACGTCGAGGCCGGCGGGGAGTACGAGATCCACGCCCAGCAGGTCGTCAACGCCACCGGTGTGTGGACCGACGACACCCAGGCCATGGTCGGCGAGCGCGGCCGGTTCCACGTCCGCGCCTCCAAGGGCATCCACCTGGTCGTGCCCAAGGACCGCGTCCACTCCACCACCGGTCTGATCCTGCGCACCGAGAAGTCCGTCCTCTTCGTCATTCCCTGGGGCCGGCACTGGATCATCGGCACCACCGACACCGACTGGGACCTCGACAAGGCCCACCCCGCCGCGTCCAGCGCCGACATCGACTACCTGCTGGAACACGTCAACTCGGTGCTGGCCGTGCCGCTCAGCCGCGACGACGTGCAGGGGGTGTACGCCGGGCTGCGCCCGCTGCTGGCCGGCGAGTCGGACGCCACCAGCAAGCTGTCCCGCGAGCACACGGTCGCCCACCCCGTGCCGGGACTGGTGGTCGTGGCGGGCGGCAAGTACACGACGTACCGCGTGATGGCCAAGGACGCCGTCGACGAGGCCGTGCACGGGCTCGGCATGCGCGTGGCCGACTGCGTCACGGAGGAGACCCCGCTGATCGGCGCGGAGGGCTACCAGGCGCTGTGGAACGCGCGAGCGCGGATCGCCGCGCGCACCGGACTGCACGTGGTCCGCGTGGAGCACCTGCTGAACCGGTACGGCTCCCTGGCCGAGGAGGTCCTGGACCTCATCGCGGCCGACCCCACGCTCGGCGAGCCGCTGCGCTCCGCCGACGACTACCTGCGCGCCGAGGTGGTGTACGCGGCCTCCCACGAGGGTGCCCGGCACCTGGACGACGTCCTCACCCGCCGCACCCGCATCTCCATCGAGACCTTCGACCGCGGCACCCGCAGCGCCCGCGAGGCGGCGGAGCTGATGGCACCCGTCCTCGGCTGGGACGAGGACCAGATCGCCCGCGAGGTAGAGCACTACGAGAAGAGAGTGGAGGCCGAGCGGGAGTCCCAGCTCCAGCCGGACGACCAGACGGCGGACGCGGCGAGGCTGGGTGCGCCGGACATCGTGCCGCTGTAGCGGCAGCCGGTATTCACTCGAACGAGTGGCCGTTTCCGGGATCTCCGCTCGAATCCGGACCGTTCTACCAGGTGCGAGGGCAGAACTCGGCGGCGAGCAGCGCGGGTTCGAGGTGCGGGTCCGCGATCGCGTCCGTGTCCACCCGGAAGGTGAGGACCCGGCGGCCGTCGGCGGTGGCTGCGCTGCGCACGTAGCTCCCGGATATCCGGCCGTTGTGCCCCCACACCGTGGTGCCGCACGGCAGCTTCACCGGAAACAGCCCCATGCCGTACGAGCCGTGTGCGGCACGGGTGTCGAGCATCTCGCGCAGCCAGCGCGGGGGCAGCAGCCGGCCACCGAGCAGGGCCGCGTAGAAGCGGTCCAGGTCGGCCAGTGTGGTCACCAGCTCACCCGCCGCGCCGGCCACGCGCGGGTCGAGCTCGGTGACGTCGGAGCCGTCGGCGGCGTAGGCGCGGCCGTGCGGTGAGGGCAGTGATCTGTCGGACCCGGGGAAGGAGGTGCCCGTCAGACCCAGCGGAGCGATGACGCGGCGCTCGGCCTCGAAGGCGTAGGAGTGACCGGTGACCTGGCGGACGACCAGGCCGAGCAGGACGTAGTTGGTGCTGGAGTAGGAGTAGCGGCCCGGGCGGGCCGGAGGGAGGGTGAGAGCGATGCGCACGGCTTGACGGGCGGTCAGGGGCACGGCGCCCCGGGTGGCTTGGGTGAAGTCGGCCAGTCCGCTGGTGTGGGTGAGCAGCGCCCGCAGGGTGATGCGCCTGCCGTCGGTGCCGGGTCCGCGCAGCAGCCCCGGCAGGTGGCGCTCCACGGTGTCGGACAGGGAGAGCCGGTGCTCGGCGGCCAGCTGGAGCACGACCGTCGCGATGAGGGTCTTGGTGATGCTGCCGGCGCGGAAGTGGTCGGCGCGGGCGATGCCCCGGCCGGCGGCCGAGTAGCGCAGGCGGCTTCCCTTCGCGCCGGTGTCCAGGGCCAGCAGGGCCGCGGCGGGTGCCCTGCCGTCGCTGACGAGCAGCGGCAGGACCGCGTCCGTGGCCGCCGCCGGGGAGATGTCCCGGGAGGTGTCCCGGGAGGCGGCCGGGGCGAGCAGCAGCATCAGGGACACCGGTATGGACAGGACTGTCCGAAGCGTCGGCATGCCGGTTCCTCCCCTCTTACGGCCCATCATCCCGGTCAGCGGAAGGCCCACTTCAGGGGGGTTTCCGGGGCGGCGGGGGCAGGCCCCGGCGACGGGCACCCTGGGCGTCGGCCACTTGTCGGGTGAGAGACAATGGAGGCTCTGTCAGGGCGGGTTGTATGAGGGGACGCATGTCGGAGGCGGAGCGGGCGGGTACATCTCGTCAGGAGACTCGTCAGGACAAGAACGAGCGGCGTCTCCTCGCGGGGCGGTACCGGCTGGGAGACGTGCTGGGCCGTGGCGGTATGGGCACGGTCTGGCGCGCCGAGGACGAGACGCTGGGCCGGACGGTCGCCGTCAAGGAGCTGCGGTTCCCGTCGAACATCGACGAGGAGGAGAAGCGGCGCCTGATCACGCGCACTCTGCGTGAGGCGAAGGCCATCGCCCGGATCCGCAACAACAGCGCGGTGACGGTCTTCGACGTGGTCGACGAGGACGACCGGCCCTGGATCGTCATGGAGTTGGTCGAGGGCAAGTCCCTCGCCGAGGTCATCCGCGAGGACGGCGTGCTGGAGCCCCAGCGCGCCGCCGAGGTGGGGCTGGCCATCCTCGACGTGCTGCGCTCCGCGCACCGGGAGGGCATCCTGCACCGGGACGTGAAGCCGTCCAACGTGCTCATCGCCGAGGACGGCCGGGTCGTGCTCACCGACTTCGGTATCGCGCAGGTCGAGGGCGACCCGTCCATCACCTCCACCGGCATGCTCGTCGGCGCGCCGTCCTACATCTCCCCCGAGCGGGCCCGCGGCCACAAGCCGGGCCCCGCCGCCGACCTCTGGTCGCTCGGTGGTCTGCTGTACGCGGCGGTCGAGGGCACCCCGCCCTATGACAAGGGATCGGCGATCGCCACGCTCACCGCGGTGATGACCGAGCCCCTGGAGGAGCCGAAGAACGCCGGACCGCTGCGGGACGTCATCTACGGCCTGCTGACCAAGGATCCGGCCAAGCGGCTGGACGACGCCGGTGCCCGGGCCATGCTCAACGCGGTGATCCAGGCGCCCGCGCCGAAGCCGTTGGACGCCACGCAGGTGGTTCCGCTGCCGGCGCAGTCCGGCGGACCGGACGGCAAGCGGGGCGAGGAGGCCGGGGAGAAGCTGCGCGGCGCGCTGCGGTCGGTCCGCAAGGCGGCCGGGGCGGCCACGTCCGCGGCGACCGTGCGGAGCCGGGGCGGCGGCGAGCCGGACGATAGGAAGTGGGTCGAGTCGGGCCCGAGTGTCCGGATGGTG